>JAPLGX010000171.1 GCA_026389925.1 Chloroflexota bacterium | reverse complement strand
AGCCAATCGCGGGCATATCCGTTGAGCACCGAGATGGTGAAAGTGCCATCCGCGTACGAGGCAAAGTGCGCGTCGCGCACCCAGGTATCGAACGTCGCCTTGCTCAATTCCATCTGCAACTGCCCGACTGCCGCCTGCCATGCCTGTTCGCCGTTCATGCGGGCCTCGATCTACAGCGATGCGCCGTTTCGCTTCCCGCGCGGGAAGCGTATGCTGGTCTGCGTTGTGTTTCTCCCGTATGGTTTCCGGAGCTGCAGAATGCATTCGCTCCGTTGTGGAGACGCGCGCCGAGCGGTGTGGGGCACCTTCGGCGTGCACACATCATTCTAGCAAACACGACGACCCTAGGGCAATATCGCAGCATGACGCAAACGTAAAAAGAATCGAACCTTTAAGGTGGATGGAGGTTAACGAGCACGCTCAACACATGGAGCCCGAGCGCGCCGCACGCCTCGTGGATCCTGGCTCGCGATACCCCACCCGCAGAGAAACATCTGTACGCTCTCCAACATCTGGGCGCCTGGGCCTGTTGTTCAGCCGGCGTTGAAGAGAGTCTTAAATTACCCGTGTCGCATTGATGCGGCCTGGATGCGCAACGGAATGCGCCGCACGCCATTTCGCGGGCAGAGAAGTCGCGAAGATGACGAATTGGCCACGGCGTGGGCGATCGAGAGGCAAAGAAATAGAGGAGGCACGCGCACCGGGCTCGACAGAATCGCACGACCTGTCGCGCGCGCGAACGAGGAGGCTCGTCGAGCTGGGGGCATCTCACGCGAGTGATGAAAGTGCGTGAGGTATAATTGGCGCGTGGCGCTCACACGCGAAGAAGTTGAGCACATCGCCCATCTTGCACATCTCAACCTGACAGCCGACGAGGCCGCGCGGTATCGCGAGCAACTGGAAGCGGTTCTCGAGTACGTGGCGCGGCTGCAGGGTGTCGATACCTCCTCGATTCCTCCGACCACCTCGGTGCTTGCGCCGCATTCGGTGACGCGCGCCGACGAGCCGCGCCCCTCGCTCGCGCACGAGGAGGTCTTGCGCCAAGCCCCCGACTGCGCGCGCGGCATGTTCCGTGTGCCGCCGGTCTTCGATTAAGCCGGCCCGCCCCATGGACCTCACCGCGCTTTCGCTGGCCCAGGCTGCCCGCATGCTGCGAGACGGCGAGATCAGCAGCCTGGAACTCACACGCGCCTGCTTGCAGCGCATCCACCGATTAGATGAAAAGCAGCATGCCTTCCTTGCTCTGCGGCCGCAGGCTGCGCTGGACGAGGCGCGCCACGCCGACCGCCGCTTGGTAGCGGCCCGCCGCGAGGCGCAGGCTGGGGGGGCGCTCCTGGGCGTGCCGCTGGCGGTCAAAGACGTGGTGTGCGTGGCGGGGCTGCCCTGCACCTGCGGCTCGAAGATCCTGGAGGGCTTTACCCCTCCCTACGATGCCACCGGCGTGGCGCGCCTGCGCGCGGCTGGGGCGATTGTGGTGGGCAAGACCAACACCGATGAATTCGCGATGGGCTCCTCCACCGAGAACTCGGCCTATGGCCCGACCTACAACCCGTGGGATGCCACACGCGTGCCGGGCGGCTCGAGCGGCGGCAGCGCCGCGGCCGTGGCGGCGCGCATGGTGCCCGCCGCGCTGGGCACCGACACCGGCGGGAGCGTTCGCCAACCGGCCTCGTTCTGCGGCGTGACCGGGATCAAACCCTCTTATGGGCGCGTCTCGCGTTACGGGCTGGTGGCCTACGGCTCCTCGCTCGACTGCCTGGGCGTTCTGGCGCGCACGGTCGAGGATACCGCGCTGGTGCTGGGCATCATGGCCGGCCACGACCCGCTCGATTCGACGACTCTCGACCAGCCCGTGCCCGACTATCTGCAGTCACTGACAGGCGATCCGGATCTGCACGGTGTGCGGGTCGGGGTGCCGCGCGAATACTTTATCGCCGGCATCCAGCCTGAGGTGGAGCAGGCGGTGCGCCAGGCGGTGCAGGTACTGGCCGCGCTGGGGGCAGAGGTGCGGGAGGTCTCGCTGCCGCACACCGAGTACGCGCTGCCGGTGTACTACCTGATCGCGCCGGCGGAGGCCTCGGCCAACCTGGCGCGCTACGATGGGATGCGCTTCGGTCCGCGCCAGGCGGCGCCCGACCTGTGGCAGACTTATGCGGTCACTCGTGGTGAACGCTTCGGCGCGGAAGTCAAGCGGCGCATTATGCTCGGCACGTACGCACTTTCCGCCGGATACTACGAGGCGTACTACGGCCAGGCGCAAAGGGTGCGCACGCTCATCCGGGAGGATTTCGACCGCGCCTTCAGCCAGGTGGATCTCATCGCCTGCCCGGTGGCGCCCACCACGGCCTTCCGCATCGGCGAGAACACCAGCGACCCGCTGGCCATGTATCTCGAAGACATCTTCACCTTGCCGGCTAACCTGGCCGGCATCCCCGGCCTGGCCCTGCCGTGCGGGTTCGACTCGCAGCGCCTGCCCATCGGCATGCAGCTCAACGGCCCGCCCCTGAGTGAGGCGCTTCTTCTGCGCGCCGGATGGGGCTACCAGCAATCGACCCGCTGGCACCTGGAGGCACCCGTGCTATGAATGTGCTCTTGCCCATGGCCGGCTTCGGCACGCGCCTGCGCCCGCTCACCTGGAGCAAACCCAAACCGCTTGTGCCGGTGGCAGGGCAGCCCGTGCTGGGCCACGTGTTGGATATGTTCGACGACCTGCCCGACGTGAAGGAGGTTGTCTTTATCGTCGGCTACCTGGGCGATCAGGTGCAGGCCTACGTGCAGCGCGCCTACCCGCGCCTGACCGCGCGCTACGTCGAGCAGCGCGAGATGCTCGGGCAGTCGCACGCGCTGTGGCTGGCGCGAGAGTTTCTGCACGGTCCGGTGCTTCTGCTTTTTGTCGACACGCTGATCGAGACCGACCTGCGGCGGGCGATCGGCAGCGGCGAAGCCGGCGTGGCCTGGGTCAAAGCCGTCGACGACCCGCGGCGCTTCGGCGTGGCTGAGGTAGGCGAGGGCGGGTGGGTGCGCCGTCTGGTTGAGAAACCCGCCGACCGCCAGAACAACCTGGTGGTCGTCGGTTGTTACTACTTGCCCCAGGGCGAGGCGCTGGACCAGGCCATCGAAGAGCAGATGAAGCGCAACCTGCACCTCAACGGCGAGTTCTTCCTCGTCGACGCGCTCAACCTGATGCTTGAGCGCGGGCTGAAGATGCGCGTCGAACCGGTGGAGGTGTGGGAGGACTGCGGCAAGCCGGATGCTCTGCTGCACACCAATCGTTACCTGCTCGATCACGGACGGGAGAACTCGGCCTCCGCCTCCGCGGCGCGCCCCGGCGTGGTCGTCGTTCCGCCGGTCTTTGTTGATCCTGCGGCGCGCATCGAGCGCGCGGTGATCGGGCCGTATGCCTCGCTGGCGGCCGGCTGCGTGGTGGAGGATTCGGTTGTGCGCGATTCGGTCGTGGATGAGGAGGCGGAGATCAGCGGGGCGGTGTTGTCGGGCTCGCTCGTCGGGCGCCAGGCGCGCATCCGCGGCGGGTTCCGTTCGATGATCGTCGGTGATTCATCCGAGGTCGGGTTCGAGTAACCCGTGATCGATGGGCGAACGGGTCGAGTGTCACTCCGGGTACACCTACGCCGAGCGACCGCACGCGCTCACCTGGCAAGGCATGCGCTACGAGGTGGCCGCGGTGGAGGCGCAGTGGCGCATTCCGGGCGGCACGAAGTTCCGCGTGCGCACCGCGGCGGGCGCGCGCTTTGAGCTGCTCTATGTCGAGCTGTCCGACGAGTGGCGGGTGCACCCGCTGGAATCTGCGGCGGACAAGGGCAGCCCGCCGGCCTCGCCGTGAGCCGACCACAGATCAGGAGGCTGCATGTCGCCTGAGGTTGCCAAGCGCATTGGCCGCATTCCTCCTTCAGGCATACGGCGCTTTTTTGATATTGCCGCCACGATGAAAGATGTCATCTCGCTGGGCATCGGCGAGCCGGATTTTGTGACGCCTGAGCCGGTGCTCGAGGCCGGCATCGCCTCGCTGCGCCGCGGCGAGACCCACTACACCTCCAACTCGGGAATTCTCGAACTGCGCCAGGCGTTATGCGACCACCTGATGCGCCGTTATGCGCTGCGCTTCAACCCGGCGGATGAAATCATCATCACCGTGGGGGTTTCGGAGGCGCTTTACCTGGCGCTGGTGGCGGTCCTGGACGCGGGCGACGAAGTGATCGTGCCGCAGCCGTGTTTCGTCGCCTACGGCCCGGAGGTGACGCTGGCCGGCGGCGTGCCGGTGTACCTGGCCACGCGCGTCGAGGATTCCTTCCAGGTGACGGCGGAAGACATCGAGCGGGCGATCACACCGCGCACGAAGGCCGTCCTGATCGGCTACCCCAACAATCCCACCGGCGCGGTGATGAGCCGCGCCGCGCTCGAGCACGTGGCCGATCTGGCCGAGCGGCGAGATATCCTTGTAATTTCGGATGAGATCTACGACCGCCTGGTGTACGGCGTGGAGCATGTGTGCTTTGCCTCGCTACCGCGCATGCGCGAGCGCACCATCACCCTGGGCGGGTTCTCCAAGGCCTACGCCATGACCGGCTGGCGCATCGGCTATGCCGCCGCGCCGGCCGAATTGCTGGCGGCGATGCGCAAGGTCCATCAGTACACCATCATGTCGGCGCCTACCACGGCCCAGGTGGCGGCGGTCACGGCGCTGGCGGAGGGCGAAGCGTTCGTCGAGAAGATGGTCAGCGAGTACGACCGGCGCAGGCAATTGATTGTCGGGGGGCTCAATCGCCTGGGCCTCACGTGCTTCGAGCCGCGCGGCGCCTTCTATGCCTTCCCCTCGGTCGAGCGCAGCGGCATGGACGACACGCAATTCGCCGAGCGGCTGCTGGAAGAGGAACGCGTGGCGGTGGTGCCGGGGGCGGCGTTTGGTGCGGCCGGAGCCGGCTTCGTGCGCTGCTCGTATGCCACAGCCTATGAACAAATAGAAGAAGCGCTCAACCGTATGGAACGCTTCCTGCGCCGTCACGGATAAGGGTCGAGGTGGAGGGACGAATGTCACCACGGCTGAAACTCGCCACGCTGGGCGTGGCCATCTTAGTGGTGCTGGGCTGCAATCTGGGCACGCCGCCGACTCCCTCGGCGTCAACTCCGGTGCGGCTGGCCGGCCAGGCCCCCGCCGCCTCGCACGCGGCGGAGGAGGTGCCTTATCCGGCGGTGGTCGAAATCATCGCGGTGGACCGTGACGGTAACTCAGCCTGGCGCGGCTCGGGTTCGATCATCTCCTCCGATGGGCTCATCCTGACCAATGCGCACGTCGTGCTGGCGCCCAAGAACTTTCCGCTCGGCGGGCTGGTGGTGGCGCTCACCCTCAAGCCGGATGAGCCGCCCGAGCCGACCTACCTGGCCGGAGTGATGCAGGCCGATGCCGATCTGGATATTGCGGTCATCCGCGTGGTGAGCGATCTCGACGGCAACCTGATCGAACGCAGTTCGCTCAACTTGCCGGTCGTGCCGCTCGGCGATTCCGACAGCCTGAAGCTGGGCGATGCGGTCACGATTCTCGGTTACCCGGGCATCGGCGGCGAGACGATCACGCTCACCTCGGGTGAGGTGAGCGGATTCACGGCCGAGAGCAACGTCGGCAAGCGCGCCTTCATCAAGACCTCCGCGACGATCGCCGGCGGCAACAGCGGCGGCATGGCGCTCAACGGCCAGGGCGAACTGATCGGCATCCCCACCCAGGTGGGCTCGGGCGGCGATGCGGACATCGTCGATTGCCGGCCGCTGGCCGACACCAACCGCGATGGGCGTGTCGACGAAAACGACACTTGCATTCCGACCGGCGGGTTCATCAATGCGCTGCGCCCCGTGAAACTGGCCATGCCGCTGATCAACGCCGCAGCCGAGGGCCGGGTGATGATCGTCGAGGCGCCCAGTGAACCGGCGCGCGCGCCGACCTCGGGCGATGTCGTTTTCGCCGACGACTTCTCGCGCGCCAGCAGCGGGTGGCCAGAAGACAGCACAGAAGGAATCCAGCGCGGGTATTCCGGGGGCGCGTACCAGATCGATGTGACCCCCGATAAGTATCTGAGTTGGGCGGCGGCGCCGGCCGACATGCCGCCCGATGTGATCGTTTCGGTCAATGTGCGTGTACTCACCTCCACGGGGGATAGCGACTTCGGACTGCTATGCCGCTACCAGGACAGCCGCAACTTCTACGCGCTGGAGATCAGCGAGGACAGATACTTCTCCATCTGGAAAAGCACTGATGACGAAACAGTGATGATTCTGGATTGGACCCAGTCGACTGACGTGCCGTCGGGCAGCGATGCGACGCTCAGCGCCGCCTGCATTGGTGACCGCCTGACGCTTATGGCCGATGGCGTGGTGCTGGGTGAGGCCACCGATGCGGACCTGACCGAAGGCAGTACCGGTTTGATCGCCGGCACCTGGGAAGAAGGCGGGCTAAGGGTTGCTTTCGACAACTTCCAGGTGCGCGTTCCGGGCGGGCCTGGCTCAGCCTCCGGCAAGGTTCTCTTCGCCGACGATTTCTCCGACCCTTTCTCCGGATGGCCTCGCCGTTCGGACGAGACGGTCATCACCGACTACGCGCAGGGCGGCTATCGCATCTGGGTCAATGACTCGCAGTTGGATGTCTGGGGGCAACCAGGCCTGGACGTTGTAGATGCGATCATGGAGGTTGAGGCCACCACACTCGGCGGACCGCAAGACAACGACTTCGGCGTGTTGTGCCGCTACCAGGACAACCAGAACTACTACCTGTTCGAGATCAGCAGCGACGGTTACGCGATCATCGCCATGTATCGCGCCGGTGAGTGGGTAGGGCTGTCGAGCGACCAGTATCAACCGAGCGATGCGATTGCCCAGGGTGAAGCAACGAATCGCATCCGCGCCGAGTGCATTGGACCCACGCTGCGCCTGTATGTGAACGACGAATTGGTGGCGGAGGCCGAGGATAGCACGCTGCCCAGCGGCGATGTGGGGCTGATTGCCGGCACGTTTGACGAAGCCGGCACCGACATCCTCTTCGACAACTTCAAGGTCTCGCGCCCGTAACCCGAATACACGGGACTCTTGCTCACCAAGGACACTCGCCCGCATGCCATACGAGCCGGTCATTGGACTAGAAATTCACGCTGAGCTGCAAACACAGACCAAGATGTTCTGTGGATGCCGCCGCGTGGATACCACCCAGGCCGCGCCCAATACCGCCGTGTGCCCGATCTGCCTGGGTTACCCGGGCACACTGCCGGTGGTCAACGAGCGCGCAGTGGAGCTGGCGCTGCGCGTGGCCCTCGCCCTCGGCTGCGAGGTGCTGCCTGCCAGCATCTTCGCCCGCAAGAACTACTTCTACCCCGACCTGCCCAAGGGATACCAGATCTCGCAATACGAAACGCCGCTCGCGAGCGGCGGCGCGCTGCGTATCATCACCCTGGCCGGCGCGCGCACCGTGCGCCTGCGGCGAGTGCACCTCGAGGAGGATACCGGCAAGCTGACCCACGCCGAGGGCCAGCCGCCGGCCTCGCTCGTCGATTTCAACCGCGCCGGCGTGCCGCTGCTGGAAATCGTCTCGGAGCCCGACCTGTTCTCAGTCGAAGAGGCGAAGGCCTATACCACGGCTATGCGCCGCCTGCTACGCTACCTGGAGGTGAACAGCGGCGACATGGAGAAGGGGGTGATCCGTTTCGAGGCCAACGTCTCCATCCGCCCCGCGGGCAGCCGCGAGCTGGGCACACGGGTGGAGATTAAGAACCTGAACAGTTTCCGGGCTCTGGTGCGCGCGATCGACTTCGAGGTGCAGCGCCAAAGCGAACTGCTCGCACGCGGCGAACGCGTGATTCAGGAAACGCTGGGCTGGGATGAAACGCGCGGCGAGACCATCAGCCAGCGCAGCAAAGAGGAAGCGCATGATTACCGTTACTTCCCCGAGCCGGACCTGCCTCCGCTGCATATCGAAGCCGATTGGCTTGCGCGGGTGCGCGCGGCGCTGCCCGAACTTCCCGATGCACGCCGCGAGCGATTGATGGCCGAGTACCAGTTGGGTGCCGCGGAGGCCGAGGTGATCGTGGAAGACCGCGCCACGGCGGATTTCTTCGAGGCCAGCGCGCGCGCCCGCCCCGGGCTCGCGCCGCGCCGGCTGTCGGCCTGGCTCACCAGTGACCTGTTCGGCACGCTCAACGCCCTCGGCCGCCCGCTGGTTGATGCCCACGGCCAGCCGGCGCTCGCGCCCGCCGACTTCGCCGACTTGGTGGAGCGCGTCGCCACGGGCGAGATCACCGGCGCCAGCGGCAAGGCCGTGCTCGAAGAAATGTTGCGCGGCGGGCACACGCCGGAGGCCATCGTGCGCGAGCGCGGGCTCGAACGCATCGGGGATGCCGCGGCATTGCGCGAACTGGTTGAGCGCGTGGTGCGCGAGAACGCAGCCCAGGCGAACCAGGTGCGCGCGGGGAAACTCAGCGTGATGCAGTGGTTGGTCGGCCAAGTGATGAAGGCCAGCCGCGGACGCGCCGACCCGCGCCTGGTGCAGGCCTTGCTCGAGGAACACCTGTCACCCGGAAAAGACGGGTAGATTCTCCCGCGACTCGATGCCATTCATCACTGGGGTGCAATACACCCCGGCGGCATCTCTCGGAGAGAGCCGAACTTAGGCAAGAAAAGGACGCAATCCTGATGGACAATTCGAATAATCCCTTTGTGCTCGCTCAAGCTCAATTCGACCGAGGCGCGGAACTCCTCGGCCTGGCGGAGGACGTGCGCGCCATTTTGCGCTGGCCGCAGCGCGAATTCCAATTCCGCATTCCGGTGCGCATGGACGACGGGCGCCTGCAGGTCTTCAACGGCTTCCGCGTGCAGCACAACGATGCGCGTGGCCCGTATAAGGGCGGCATCCGCTTCCACCCGAACGAGACCCTCGACACGGTGCGTGCGCTGGCCACCTGGATGACCTGGAAGTGCGCCGTGGCCGACATCCCGCTGGGTGGCGGCAAGGGCGGCATCATCGTCAACCCGGCCTCGCTCTCCGACGCTGAGAAGGAACGCCTGTGCCGCGGCTGGGTCAACGTGATGTGGCGCAACATCGGCCCGCGCCAGGACGTGCCCGCGCCGGACGTGGGCACCACGCCGCAGATGATGGCCTGGATGATGGATGAGTACTCGCGCCTGGTGGGCCAGTACACGCCGGGCGTTTTCACCGGCAAACCGGTGGGCGGCGGCGGGTCGCTCGGCCGCACCGAAGCCACTGGTTACGGCGTGATCTATGTCGTGCGCGAAGCGATGAAGCACCTGGGCATGGACCCCAAGGCCAGCGTGGCCGCCATCCAGGGCTTCGGCAACGTGGCCCAGTACGCGGCCATCGGCTTCAAGGAGATGCTCGGCGGCAAAGTGACCTGTGTCTCGTGCTACGACGGCGGCGACAAGAAGACCTACACGTTCTCGCACCCCAGCGGTGTGGATGCGCGCTTCTTGCAGAGCATCACCGACCAGTATGGCACGGTGGATAAGGCCAAGGCCAAGGCGGCCGGCTACGTGATCGAAGACGGCGGCGCGTGGATCACCAAGGAAGCCGACGTCATCATCCCCGCGGCCATCGAGGGCCAGATCACCGGCGAGACAGCGCCCAAGATGCACAAGCGCGTGCGCCTCATCGCCGAGGGGGCCAACGGCCCCACCTCGCTGGAAGGGGATGAGGTCATCCGCAAGCGCAACATCTTCCTCATCCCGGATTTCCTGTGCAACGCCGGCGGTGTCACCACCTCTTACTTCGAATCGGTCCAGAACGACATGAACTTCTACTGGCCGAAGGATGAGGTGCTGGCCAAGCTTGATCAGAAGATGACCGAGGCCTTCCACGGCGTGCTGCATATGTCGACCGAGCGCAAGGTGTATACGCGCGATGCGGCTTACCTGGTGGCCATCGATAAGGTGGTCAAGGCCATGAAGCTGCGCGGCTGGGTGTAGGCTCGGCGTCCGGTGTCACACAGGGGCGGGGCCACCCGCCCCTGTGTGATCCCCCTCGCCCGAATTAGAATGAAGCCATGCCCGACCTGCCGCGCGAGACGCCCAAGATCCTTACCATCACTCTGCACATCGCGCAGTATCCGATTCTGGCCGCCACCATCCGCCGGCGCATGCGCGATGAACTGTACCGGCGCGGGGTCATCTCGCCCAACCTCTTCGAGCGCGAGGCGCACGAAAAGGCTATCACCTCCCAGCACCGCGAGGACCTGACCGATCCACTGGTAGAAGAGAATCCGGCGCAGTGGGAGGAGAGGCTGCGCCTGATCCGCGATCACCTGACCGATTTCTACTTCGCTTACAACCTGCCGCTCGAGCTGTTCACCGGCATTGTGGAATCCGTGCTGGGCGAACGCCTCGGGCGCGCGCCGGGGGGCGGGCTAGGCTTCAACCCGGAGCTGGCGCCGCGCGAGTTGTTGCTGCAGCAGATGGCCGAGTACGAGAAAATGCCACCGGATGAGCGTGAGCGCGTGGCGCATCATCTGGAAGAAATGTGTGTGGTGCTGACCAAGACCATGGTCAGCGATCAGCTCAGCTTTGTGCGCGTGGCCAAACAGTGGTTCAGCGCCGGCGACTTTGCCTCGATCCAAGCCCGCTCGGTGGGCACGGGCAAGATCGGCGGCAAGGCCGGCGGCCTGCTGCTGGGCTGGAAGATCCTGCAGGGGGCGGCGCCGCACCTCGCACCGCGCCTGCGCCTGCCGCAGTCGTATTTCGTGTGCGCGGACGTGTTCTACGATTTCCTGGCGCTCAACGGGCTGGAGTACCTCAACCAGAAGTACAAGACGTCCGAGCAGATTGCCGATGACTACCCGGCCATCGTCACCGCCTACAACCAGGGGCGCTTCCCGGAGGCCGCGCGCGAGGGGTTGCGCGCGATCCTGGCCGAGCTGGGCCAGGTGCCGATCATCGTCCGCTCCTCGAGCCTGCTGGAGGACTCATTCGGCACCTCGTTTGCCGGCAAGTATGCCAGCTTGTTCTGCGCCAATCAGGGCACCCTTGACGAGAATCTCGAGGCGCTGATCGCGGCCATCCGCCGTATCTACGCCAGCGTCTACAACCCGGATGTCCTCATCTACCGGCGGCGCATGGGCCTCTTGGATTATGACGAGCGCATGGCGATCCTCTTGCAGGAGGTGCAAGGCGAGCGCTACCGCGAGCTGCTCTTCCCGGCTCTGGCGGGCGTGGCCTTCAGCACCAGCCCGATCGTGTGGGATTCTCAGATGCGGCCGGAAGAGGGTTTTGTGCGCCTCGTGCTCGGGCTGGGCACGCGCGCCGTGGAACGCGTGGGCGAGGACTACCCGCGCTTGATCATGCTCAGCCATCCGCGCCTGCGCCCGGAAACCTCGCTGGGCGCCATCCGCCGCTACAGCCAGGCGTCGGTGGATCTCATCGACCTCGCCATGAATGCATTTGCCACGCGGCCGGTGGCGGAAGTGCTCGACGTAGACTACCCCGGTCTGGCCTGGGTCGCCTCGCTTGACAGCGGGGATGCCATCCTGCCGCTTTTCTCGCTCGGGCCGGAGGTCACTTCGCGCAACCTGGTACTCACCTTCGACAATCTGATCGGGCGGACGTCCTTCGTGGCATTGATCAAGGATGTGTTGACCACGCTCGCGCGCACGCTTGGCGGGCCGGTGGACGTGGAATTCGCCGTCACTCAACTTGGGCGAGGGGCAGAGGGCTTTGGGCTGCACCTCCTGCAGTGCCGCCCGCAGAGCAACCTGCGCGCGGGTGGAGCGGTCGCCGTTCCGGAGGGCTTGGGCGACGAGCATATGCTGTTCCGTGCCACGCGCATGATTCCGCGCGGCTATGTGGACCAGGTGGAGTATCTCGTGTATGTCGCCCCCGAGGCCTATCAGGCCATCCGCGGGGACGGCACGCGCGCCGAGGTGGCCCGCCTCGTCGGCCAACTCAATGCGCGCCTGGCGGGAACGCGCTTCATCCTATTGGGGCCCGGACGCTGGGGCTCCTCCAACTCGCGCCTCGGTGTGCCCGTCGGCTACGCCGAGATCTACAACGCCAGCGCACTGGTCGAACTTGGCCTCGGCCCGGAGGGCGCGCGCCCCGACCCCTCGTTTGGGACGCACTTCTTTCAGGATCTGTTCGAGGCGCAGATCTACCCGCTGGCCATCTCCACCTCGAACGAAGGCGATTGGCTCAACGAAGCATTCCTGGAGCAGGCTGCGAATTGCCTGTCCGAGCTGATGCCCGACCGCCAGGCGATGGCGGAGTGCGTACGCGTGATTCACATCCCGAGCGAGAGGCCGGGGTGCACGCTCACCCTGGCCATGGACGGAACGCGCGCCGTGGCCTACTTTGCCGCCCCGGCGGAGTAGCCCGCTGGCAGGCCTCGTGCAACAACGAACAGGAGGCCCCGTTGGGCGGGGTGAACCGATGTATACTTCTGCCAGTCCACCATTCCGGCGCGGGCGGCGCGCGTTCAGGGAGAATCGTCTATGAAAGTCTCGTGCCTGCAGGAGAATCTGGCCCGCGGACTGAGTATGGTGTCGCGCGCCGTGGCCGCGCGCAGCGTCTTGCCGGTGCTGGGCAACGTGCTCGTCGCCACCGACGAGGGGCGCCTGAAGCTGGCGGCCACCAACCTCGAGATGGGCATCACCTGCTGGATCGGGGCTAAGGTGGAGCAGGCCGGCTCGACCACCGTCCCTGCGCGCACCTTCGTGGACTTCGTCAACGCGCTGCCCAACGAGCAGGTCGGCATGCAGCTCGACACGCGGCGCATGTCGCTCAAGCTGCGCTGCGCCAGCTTCACCAGCGAGATCAAGTGCATGGACGCGCAGGAGTTCCCGGTGCTGCCTTCGGCCGGGGCGGGTGAGGGCATTGCTCTCAACGTGGACGACCTGCGCGAGATGATCGCTCAGGTGGCACTGGCCGCGGCCACCGACGACACGCGCCCGATCCTCACTGGCGTGCTGGTCAAAGTGGAAGGCGAGACGCTGACCATGGCGGCCGCCGACGGGTTCCGCCTCTCGGTGCGCACCACCAAGCTCTCGGCGGCGGTCAAGGATCCGATCAAAGTCATCGTCCCGGCCCGCGCGCTCAACGAACTCGGGCGCCTGATCGGCGACGGCGACGAACTGGTGTGGATGTTCCTGCCCGCCGGACGCGGTCAGGTGATCTTCCGCATGAAGGACGCCGAACTCTCCTCGGCGCTGATCGAGGGCACCTTCCCCGATTTCTCGCCGATCATTCCCAAGTCGTGCTCCACGCGCACGGTCATGACCACCTCCCAGTTCCTCAAAGCCTGCCGCGCGGCGGATATCTTCGCCCGCCAGGCCTCGCACTCGGCGCGCCTCAAAGTGACACCGGGCGCCGATTCAACACCGGGCAACCTGCAGGTGATGGCCACGGCCGCCGAGACCGGTGAAGGCGAAACGGTGGTGGAGGCGTCGGTCGAGGGCCAGGCGATCGAGATCGCCTTCAACGTCAAGTACCTGGTGGACGTGTTGAGCATCGTCAAAACGCCCAACGTGGCTCTCGAAACCACCGGCCCGGCCAGCCCGGGCGTCATCAAGCCGGTCGGTCAGGACGACTTCCTGCACGTGATCATGCCCATGCACCTCGGCCGCTAGCGCAGCGGTTTCATCTGGCAGAATGAATCATGCGGGGCTCCGATGAGGAGCCCCGTTTCTTTTGATTCATACGTTTGAAGTGCCCCGGGTGGCCCGAGCGCACGAGCGCTGCCTCGTTTGCACGCCAGGCAGGCTCCGCCGCACTGCATTTCTCACGGCGCGCACATTGCGTTCGCCACCCGGATCGCCCCAATGTCTACCGGAATTCCGAATGCTTCCTCGACTGCGCGGCCGTCCCACTCCGGCGGCCGCGCCAGGCCGAGGGCCCATGCGGCTGTAGCTGCCGTATCCATCACGCTGATGGGTGAGGCCAGCCGCAGGCCCGGCAGCACGCCCGGGCCGGCCATGATCCAGGGCACGGTGGTGTCCTCGGGCGCGTCACTGCCGTGAGTGAGCGCGTGGCCGCCGTGGTCGGCGGTGAGGATGATCAGCGTGCTCTGGCTCAGGCCGTTGGCCTCGAGCCCCTCGAGCAGGGTGCCCACCGCCGTGTCGGCCCGTTCGATCACGCTCATCTGCTGCGGCGACATCCAGCCGAAGGTGTGCCCCACGCCGTCCACCACCGGCAGGTGCACCAACATCGCTTCGAAGCCCTGGCTCACCTCGCTCACCGCGCGCGCCGCGACATCGCGGTCGTGCCCGGCCACGTAGGCGAACACGTCGGCCGTGCCGCGATGAACGATCTGGATGAGTTTCTCTTTGCCCACCACCATCACCGTGCGCCCGCCAGCGGCATGCACCAGGTCAAAGAGCGTGACGGCATGCGTCTCGCCCAGTTCGGGGCGGTAGTCGTTCCACGTGATGGCGTGTTTCGCTGGGCACGAGGCGGAGATGATCGAAGCATGCGCCATGAGCGTGGCGCTCGGCAAAATGGTTTGGGCGCTCAGGCTGCTCGCGCCGCTTTGCATCAGGCCGGCCAGCACGGGCATGCTCACCCGGTAGAGGGCGTCGGCGCGCAATCCGTCAATGGTGATGATGAGCACGCGCGCGGCGAGCGGCGCGGGGGTGACGGTGGTCTGGGGGGATGGGGAGGGCGTGGGTGGTGGCGTGCGGCTTGGCAGCGGGGTGGACGCGGCCAGCGGGGCAGCCGATGGGAGGGGCGTCACAGTGGCTGCCGGGGCCGCCGGCACGATGCAGCCCGCGCACAGCAACAGAATTGAGAAAGCCCGCCCGGCGTGTTTCAACCCCATGCGTCGTCGCTCCACCCGTGTTCGCCAATCAGCGGAACGAATGCCACCGGCGCCACCTCTTCGCGTTCGAGCCCAGCTGGCGTTCGCCGCCACACCTCCAGCACCTGTGAACTGGCCTCGCCCACGGGCAGCACCAGCGTGCCTCCGGGTGCGAGTTGGTCGAGCAAGGGCTGCGGCACATGCGGCGCGGCCGCCGTCACAATAATCCCGTGGTAGGGCGCATGCGCCGCCAGGCCGCAGGTCCCGTCGCCGACAACCACCTCGACGTTGCCGCAGTGCAAGCGGGCGAGCACCTGGAGCGCACGGGCGGCGAGTTCGGCGCGGCGTTCGATGGTGAACACCTCGCGCGCGAGAAGGCTCAGCACGGCCGCCTGATAGCCTGAGCCGGTGCCCACCTCGAGCACGCGTTCGTCTCCATCCAAGCCCAGCAACTCGGTCATCAGCGCCACGATGTAGGGCTGCGATATGGTCTGGTGGCTGCCGATGGGCAGTGGGGTATCGAGGTAGGCGTCTTGGCGCAGATGTTCGGGGAGGAAGGCGTGGCGTGGAACGGTGCGCAGCGCGGCCAGCACGCGCTCATCGTGTATGCCGCGCGCGGAAATTTGCTCCTCGACCATACGCGCGCGAGCCACGGCGAACGGGTCGCCCGCTTCATGCTTGGGCGGCTCGGGAGAAGATCGCAGCCACTTCAATGCGCGCCAGGTTGGCAGGCGCGGCGGCATATCTGCCTCCGCAATGGGGTGCCTCGTGAGGCCGCGCGGCCGGCCTCAGGCGAATCGTTCTTCTTTCCACACGTCGGCGCGGTTGTGGTAGCCGGCCTCTTCCCAGAAACCGAGACGGTCTTCGCGCATGAACTCGAGGCCGCGCAGCCATTTGCCGCCCTTCCAGAAGTACGGCGTCTGAAGATCCTCGCGCCCAGGCAGGAAGCCGACGATGCCGCGCAGCGGGTAGCCATGATCCGGGCTGAGCGGCTGGCCGGCGAAGTGCGTGGCCAGCAGGAAGGTTTCTGAAAGGGCAACCTCCAGCGGGATATTGACCGTGAACCCGTATTCACAGTGCTGCAGGAGAAAGCGGGCCGTGGGTTTGGGACGGATGATCCCCTGCTTGACGATATCCTTGAGTGAGACACCTTCCCACTCGGTGTCGAATTTGCTCCAGCGCGTGACGCAATGAATATCCATGACCCTCCGCGTGCGCGGCAGCCGGTTGAACTCCTCCCACGTCCAGCGTTTGGGTTCCTCCACCTCGCCGAAGACGCGCAAGTCCCAGGTGGCCGGGTTGAATGCCGGCACCGGGCCGTAGTGCAGGACGGGGAATTTCTGGGTCAGCGCCTGCCCCGGGGGCAAACGCCCTTCGCGCCGGACGGCTTCTTGCGCCTGGCGCCGATCGATTGGCTTCTCGCTCATCACTCCACCTCTTCCACTTGGCCGTGCCGCGCGGCCGATACCTACCGATAGACGTGCGCAGGCTACTCGGTGAACAAGGGCAAGTGGGCGAGGGCGACAATATCCTGCCACTTCGCCCGTTCGCCCTCGGTGCAGATGGCCGCTTCCGCGGCAATGATGGCGCCCGCCTTGTCCATCACCATGCGCATTCCCTGCAGGGTCGAACCGGTGCTGATCACATCGTCGAGCAGCACCACCCGCTTGCCCGCGACCAACGCGCGGTCCTTCTCGTCAAGGTACAGCGTCTGCGAGGCGCCGGTTGTGATCGAATGCGTCTCGGCCTGCACGCTCTCGCCCATGTAGGGTTTGTAGACCTTGCGCAGGACGGCGTAGCCCTTGCCGGTGGCCACCGACAGCGCGTGCGCCAGCGGAATGCTCTTGGCCTCAGCCGTCACAAGCAAGTCGAAGGAACACCCCCGCAGGCGGCGCGCCAGTTCCTCGGCGCAGCGCTGCACGAGTTCGGTGTCGCCCAGGATGTTGAGAATGGCGATGCGCAGCCCCGGGGCAACCTGAAACAAGGGCAGCTCGCGCCGCAGTCCGGCCAAGTCGACGGGATAGGTCTCGCGTGTGGGGCTCATCGGGCGCTCCTGGTTCCCCTGAGGGACAGGTGAGGGCGGTGCCAAAGGACGAGGGCAGGGGACCGCGAAGATTATATTCTCTTTCGGGGCCGTTCCCCATTGCGGCCTATGCCCGCGGAGGAAGCGGATGCACGGCGCGGAGCGCAAGATCAATCCGTCCCAGGCCTCTGCGTGCGTGCACCGGCGAACAAACACCTTGGCAGCGGCGGTCAAACAGGTTATAAGGGAAGCCAGAGGTCTGATGACGCCATGAAACGATCGCTCGTGCCCCTTCTCATCCTCGCCCTGCTTATCCCGTTCGTGGTACAGGCTCAATCACCGGTCGTCCTCGACCGGCTGCAAGTAAGCCTGTGGCCCGAGTACGATCGTCCGGGCGTGCTGGTGATCTACCGCGCCGCACTGCCCGCCGAGCAAGTTTTGCCGGTGGGCCTCACGTTCCGCATTCCAGCGGCCGCAGGCGAGCCAAGCGCCGTTGCCTATCGCCAGGACGATCTCGATCCGATCAGCCTGCCCTATCAGCGCCAGGTGGTGGGAGATCTGGCGCTGATTACCTTCACCACCAGCGCGCGGGAGGTGCAGCTCGAATACTACGATCCCGCGCTGCAAGTGCAGGGCAGCGACCACCGCTTTGTTTTCACCTGGCCGGGCGATTATGCGGTCGGCCAGTTCGCGGTCGAGGTGCAGCAGCCCGCGCAGGCGACGCGCATCAGCGTGACCCCGCCCCTGGGCAACGGCACGCTGGGAAGCGATGGCATGACCACCTTCGGCGCGACGCTGGGCGGCCTGGCGACCGGTCAGACGCAGGTCGTCGAAGTGGCCTACGACAAAATGGGCAGCGGCCTGAGCTTCGAACGTCTGCAACCGGTCGAACCGATCGCGCGTCCGGCCTCGCTTGGCGAGCGGCTGCTGGCCTGGCCCTACTGGCCATGGGGTTTGGGTGCCTTGGGGGTTACGCTCGTGGCCCTGGCCGTAGTCTCTTTCGTGCGCGGCCGCAAAGGAGAGGACGACGCGCGGCCGGGGCGGCTGCGACACAAGCCGGCCATGGAGGGCGGAGCGCGCCTGTTCTGTCACAACTGTGGAGCGCGGGCCGAGGCCCAGGCCGTCTTTTGCAGCATGTGCGGGACCCAACTGCGACGCAACGAATAATGGTTTAGGCGATTCCAACCGGACTCTCATCCTCGCCTAATCTCCAGCCGCGAGAATGGGGTCACGCTTGCAAGAGCTTTCTCAATCGCGGGAGTGGGCGAGACGTCCATCGTCCACGGGTGAGAAAGAAGCGTGAATTGGAGGAGAATCGATTCATGGAAGCGACACGCAACGATTCGCCGCGGGGGAACGGCCGACCTGCTTCGGGCGGGCGCACGAAGTTCGTCGTTGGCGGTTTGTTGATCCTGGCGGCGGTTGGCTACTTGATCATCTCGTCGACGCAGGCAGCGGCGCAGTACTTCCTTACGGTTGAAGAATTGGAGGCCAAAGCCTCCAGCGTGGGCAGCCGCAATGTCAAGGTATCGGGAGCGGTCGTTGGCGACACGATCACCTACGATCCACAAAGCCTGACCCTTTCTTTCACCATCGCCGACGTGCCAGGCGACATGAAACAGATCGAAGCTTCCGGCGGGCTGGCGGCGGCGCTCGAGGCGGCAGTCAAGAATCCCACCGTGGCGCGCATGCCCGTGGTCTACATCGGCCCCAAGCCGGACCTGATGCGCGACCAGGCGCAGGCCATTCTCACCGGACATCTGGGCGAGGATGGCATCTTCTACGCGGATGAAGTTCTGCTCAAGTGCCCCGCCCGCTACGAGTCCGCGCTGCCGGAACAGTCGGGGTAGCGCGGCGCGCACGCGCCGTCCCGCGATTGACTGGCGCGTCCAGCGAGAGGAGGGAGCGCGAAAGTCCTCGAGCCGGCGCGCCAGTGTTGTTGTCTCCGGCCGGTGACCTGAAGCAGAAAGGAAACACATGCTGGCGAATCTGGGTTTTGCGGTCCTGGTCATTACCCTGCTGGCTGCAATCTACGGCATTGCCGCGGCGCTGTACGGCGCACGCTCACGGCGCGAGGCGTGGGTGCTCAGTGCGCGCCAGGCGATGCTGCTGACCTGGCCGCTGGTGACCCTCTCGGCCTTGTGCCTGGTGGCCCTGCTGGTGACCAATCATTTCGAAGTGGACTTCGTCTATTCGGTGACCAGCCGCAGCATGCCGGGCTACCTCAAGGCGACCGCCCTGTGGGGCGGTCAGGCCGGGTCGCTGCTGTTCTGGTCGTGGCTGATGGCGGCCTTTGCTTCGGCGGCTGGGCTGCGCCGCTGGGACCGCGATCGCGAGTTTCTGCCATGGGTGATCGTCGTGGCTCTGGTGACGCTGGCTTTCTTTCTCAGCCTGATCCTCCTCTTTGAGAACCCCTTTGCCCGGCTGTGGGCCGCGCCGGCCGGCGAGACGGTCAAGGCCATGTTCGCCCCGCGCGGCGCGGTGCTGCTCACACCCGGCGACGGGCAGGGGCTCAACCCGCTCTTGCGCCACCCCGGGATGATCATCCACCCGCCCATGCTTTACCTGGGCTTTGTCAGCTTCGTCATACCGTATGCCTTCGGCATGGCCGCGCTCATCACGCGCCGCACCGATGACCGGTGGATCCGCGTGACGCGGCGCTGGACACTCATTGCCTGGCTCTTCCTGTCGATGGGTCTGGTGCTCGGCGGGCGCTGGGCCTACGACGTGCTCGGCTGGGGAGGCTACTGGGGCTGGGACCCGGTGGAAATCGCCGCCTTCATGCCGTGGCTGACGGGGACGGCCTTCCTGCACTCGGTGATGATCCAGGAAAAGCGCGGCATGCTCAAGCACTGGAACATGGTGCTGGTCATCCTCACTTACTGCCTGGTCATCTTCGGCACCTTCCTCACGCGCTCAGGCGTGCTCTCCTCAGTGCATGCCTTCGCCCAGTCGGCCATCGGCCCGGCGTTCTTCGGCTTCATCGGGCTGAGCTTCGCGGCCTCGCTGGCGCTCTTGCTCTCGCGCTGGAACGATCTGCGCGGTGAGAACCAACTCACCTCGCTGCTCTCACGTGAGAGCCTGTTCCTGCTGAACAACCTGCTCTTCGTCAGCATCCTGGTCGCCTGTTTCTGGGGCGTCATCTTCCCGCTTATCTCGGAACTGTTCACGGGTCAGAAAGTCACCGTCGGCCCGCCGTTCTATGAGCGCACCACGGGGCCGATGTTCGCGGGCCTCTTGCTGCTGATGGGCATTGCGCCACTCAGTGCCTGGGGCCGCACCGCCGGGCGGTCGCTGGGGCGGCTGATCGCCTGGCCGCTGGCGGGGTCGTTGCTCGTGCCGCTGGGTCTTGCGCTCAGCGGGACGCACAACCCGGCGGCGCTGCTCGGCTTCTGGCTGGCTGCATTCGTCACGTTGGTGACGCTCTACGAATTCTGGCGCGGTGCGCTGGCGCGCCGGCGCATCAACAAGGAAGCCCTTCCGGTGGCGTTGTGGAACCTGGCCAGACGCAACCGCCGTCGCTATGGCGGGTACATCATTCACCTGGGTGTGGTGTTGATGGCCATTGGCATCATCGGGAGCGAGTTTTTTAAACAGGAGACGCAAGGCACGCTGGCCGAAGGCCAGCAAATCACGCTCGGAAAGTACGTGATGACTTACGACTCGCTGGCCGAGTTCAACGCGCCCGACGACCGCATGGTCGCCCGCGCCGTGACGACGGTCTACCGCGACGGACAGAAGGTGGCTGAACTCTATCCGCGGCGCGACTTCTACTACATCACCCAGCAGCCCATGACCATCCCCGGCGTGTACAGCAGCCTGGAGGGCGACTTTTACGTGCTGCTCGTCGGATGGGAACCCATTGGTTCGAGCGGCGCAACGTTCAAGATCTATCTCAACCCGCTGATCAATTTCCTGTGGGCCGGGTCGCTGGTGTTCATTTTGGGCACGCTGGTGGCCGCCTGGCCGGATCGCGAACGAACACGTGCTGCGGCCCGCGGGCCGGCTGGCGCGCTTGTGCCTCAATCGAAGTAACACGGCCCCAAGGAAAAGAGAGACTGTGACTCATCACCGCCCTTGCGCCCTGCCGCGTGCCGCGCTGGTTCTTTTCGTCCTCGCGATCGCCTTGGCCTCCGTCCTTACTTCCCTGGCCTCGCCCGCCCGGGCACAGGAGCCGACGCCTTCCGACGACCAGGTCAACGCCGTCGCCAAGCAGCTCTACTGTCCGGTGTGCGAGAATGTGCCGCTGGACGTATGCCCGACCCAGGCCTGCGCTCAGTGGCGCCAGACCATTCGCGAGAAACTGACCGCGGGCTGGAGCGAGCAGGAGATCAAGAACTACTTTGTCGAGCAATATGGGGCGCGGGTGCTCGCCGCGCCGCCGTCCCGCGGGCTCAGCCTGCTGGTCTACCTGTTGCCGCCGCTGGCCTTCGTGGTCGGGGCGTACATTGTCTATCGAGCCGTGCGCACCTGGCGGCGCGCTGCTGGGCCGGTGGCCTCGCCGCCGCCTGCGGCCGAAGGCGACTACACCCGCCGCATCGAAGAAGAACTCCGCCGACGAGACTGAGACATGTCTGACACGCCCGCGACTCCACCCCCTGCGCCGCGTGCGCGGAATTTCGGACGCCTCCTGCTGTGGGGCGGGTTGGCCGCCCTGCTGGCCTTGGTGGGTTTTGGTCTGTACCGCACCCAAGCCGGCCCGGTGTCCCGCGGATCGGCCCCCGATTTCACGCTGACCACCTTCGACGGAGAAACGATCCGCCTGGCCGACCTTAAAGGCCAGGTGGTGGTCGTTAACTTCTGGGCCTCTTGGTGCAAGCCGTGCGAGGAGGAAGCAGCCACCCTCGAAGCCGGCTCGCAGAAATACCGCGATCAGGGCGCGTCTTTCCTGGGAGTCGACTACGTGGACACGGAGCCCGAGGCGCGTGCCTACCTCGAACGCTTCGGCATTACCTATCCCAACGGACCGGATCTCGGCACCCGCGTCTCGCAGGCCTTCCGCATCCGCGGCGTTCCGGAAACCTACTTCGTCGATCGTCAGGGCACGATCGTACGCGTGAAGATCGGCCCGATCGAAATGAATGAGCTCCAATCCATCCTCGATCCGCTGGTGAAACCCTAATGGACGCTGCCGCTCTGCTGACGGCGCTGGCCGTCACCATCCTGGTTGTCATCTTCCTGGTCCAGCCGCTGCTCGGGCAGAGGGCCGGCGCGCCGCGGCGCGCGGCCGGGGTCTCCTCGCTGGAGGCGGAGTTGGAGCGCACGATCGACACGCTGCGCGAGTTGGATTTCGACCGCGCCCTGGGCAAAATCCCCGAGGATGAATATCCGGCGCGCCGGCAAGAGTTGGTGGCGCAGGGTGCCGATCAGCTGCGGCGGCTGGATGAGGCGCGCGGCACGCCCCTCGCAGTCCGAGACGCCGCGCTTGAAGCAGAAATCACAGCTCGCCGCGCTCAGCCCGCCTCGAACGGGGTGAAGCGCAAAGCCGGCTATTGCCCCGCCTGCGGCGCGCCGGTTCAGGTGGGCGACAAATTCTGCCCGCGCTGCGGTACCGCGTTGGGCCACGAAAAGACGACCTGATCGAGCGCTCTCGAGCGAGGTTTCGCGTGTCTTTCCTTCATCATGGCTCTCACCCTGCACACTACCGATCAGGCGGCGCGCGCCGCGGGCTGGCACTTCCGCGAGGTGGACCTATCGCCGTTCTGGCCTTGGCGATCCTGCTTCCTCTTGGGCTGGCGGGATGCTCGCTCTCGGAGGACATCACGCCGCCGCCCGGGCTGACCCAGCTCGCAGCCGCGACGGCCTCGTCCGCGACCGAATTGCCTGCCACGGCTGGACCGTCGGCCATGCCCGAGCCGATTGAGCTGTCGGCATCTATCGACCTGCAGGCAGGTCGTGCGATCTATCTCGACCGCTGCGCAGCGTGCCACGGCGAGCGCGGGCTGGGCGACGGCAAGCTTGCCACACAGCTTTCGAATCTGCCCGCAGCCATCGGGAGCACCGAGCTCGGGCGTTCGGCTGTGCCCCTCGAATGGTTCCGCATGATCACCGTCGGCAATATGCCGCGTTTCATGCCGCCCTTCGGCAACGCACTCACCGCAACCGAACGCTGGAACGCGACCTATTACGCGCTGTCGCTCTCGCAAGGCGCGAACGACCTTCAACCGGCACGTGCGCTTTATGAGACCCACTGCGCCGAGTGCCATGGGCCCGAGGGTGCCGGCGATGGCGCACAGCCCGGCACGGTCAAGGTACCTCTGCGCGATTTGCGCCAGCCGCAGACCTTGGTCGAACGCAGCGCCCAAGACGTCTTCACCCTGATCGGCGAGGGCAGCTCGGAGGGCATGCCCGCACTTGGCACGGCCCTCAGCGACGATGAACGGTGGAGCCTGGTGAGCTACGTGCGCAGCCTGAGCTATGCGCCCGGCTCGGCCGTCGCCATCGCGACGCCCCTGGCCGGCAGCGAGACGCCGGCCACCACGCTGCCGGAGGGCATCACGGCTGTGGCTGAGGTCAGCGGGCAGGTGCTCAACGGCACCACCCAGCAGCCCGCGGCGAATCTCCCGATCTCACTGCGCCGCTTTGATGGGACGCAGGAACTGGAACCTCTGACCGGGCTCACCGACAGCCAGGGTCGCTTCCGATTTGAAAGCGTGGAATTCTCGCCGCAGCGTGCGGTGATCATCGAGGCGGACTACCTCGGCGTGTCGTACTTCTCGGAGGTGGCGCAAGCCCAGGCCGGCCAGAGCACGCTCGAGTTGAATGTCACGCTCTACGACACCACCCGCGACGCTTCGGCCATTAGCATCGACCGTCTGCACCTGTTCCTCGAGCCGGTGGCTGGCCAGGATGTGGTGCGCGTCGGCGCACTGGCCCTTCTTTCGAATTCGGATTCGGACGCGGTGGTGGCCGCCAGCACAGGCGAGGGCACACTGTACTTCGACCTGCCCAAAACCGCGGTCAACCTGCAGATGCAGGAGGGCGAGCTGGGCGGGCGATTCATGCAGACCGAGACGGGATTTGCCGATACGCTGGCGGTGATCCCCGGCCAGGGCTCGCATCAGGTCGTGTTCTCTTTCGACATTCCCTACACGCGCAGCGCGAAGCTGGAGTTCCTGGTTCGCTATCCGGTCTCGGGCGAGATCATCGTCGTGCCTGACGGGATGCGCGTGGAGAGCGAGGCATTGCAGGACTCCGGCGTGCGCCAGATCGAGGGAGTGGGCTACCGCACCTACTCTGGAGGCGCGCTGGCCGCAGGGCAGACGCTGACCATCACGCTCTCGGGCAAGCCGACAGCTGCCTCGAACACCGCTGGGGCGGAGGGCAACGAACTGATCGTCGCCGCCGTGGTGCTGGGCGGGGTGCTGATCGGCGCCGGCCTGTGGGGCTGGTGGCGCTCGCGCCGCGCCGACGAAGCCGAGGCGGAGGATGTTGTCGAGCCGCAGGAGGAACGCGAGAAGGTACTCCAATCCATCGCCGATCTGGATGATGACTACCAGGCTGGTCGGATGAAGGAGAGCGAATACACAACCCGCCGCGCCGCGCTCAAGGAACGGCTGATGGATCTTGCGGACGACGAGACGCCATGACCATCGAGGTGCGCAACCTGACCAAGGCCTTCGGCCCGCGCGTGGTGCTGCGCAAGCTCAACTTCCAGGTGGCCGCGGGCGAGTTTGTCGTCCTGCTCGGGCCAAATGGCGCCGGCAAGACGACCTTCATTCGCATCTTAGCCTCCCTGGTGCGCCCAGCCTTTGGCGAAGTGCGCGTGGCCGGGTGCCGCCTGCCGCAGGAGGCCGCCGAAGTGCGCCGGCGCATTGGCGTGCTGTCGCACCAGCCTTTGCTCTACGGCGACCTCTCGGCCGAACAGAACCTTCGCTTTTACGGGCGAATGTACGGGCTCGTGGACCTCGCAGCGCGAGTGGAGAAAGCGCTCGACCAGGTAGGCCTGGCGGCGCGCCGGTGCGACCCGGTGCGTTCCTTTTCGCGAGGCATGCAACAGCGTCTCTCGCTGGCGCGCGCCCTGTTGCACGAACCACAGGTGCTGCTCTTCGACGAGCCCTACACCGGCCTCGATCAGCAGGCCAGCGAGATGCTGGATGACCTGCTGCGTGCCACCTCGGCGGCTGGGCGCACGATCGTGATGAGCTCGCACGATTTGCTGCGCGCCGCCGCGCTCGGGGACCGCGTGGACGTGCTCTCGCGAGGCGCGATTGCCGCCAGCTGGCGGCGCGGCGAGTTCGCCCTCGACCGGCTGCCCTCGCTCTACCAGGAGGCGGTGAATGCCCGCGGCTGAGCGCGCCCTGCCCATGACGCGCCCTGCGCGCGGCGGCTTCGCGCGCGCCGTGGCCGCCATCGTGTGGAAAGACCTGGCCGCCGAGCTGCGCAGCAAAGAGCTCATCAGCGGCATGCTGGTGTTCGCGCTGCTGGTGGTGCTGGTGTTCAACTTCGCCCTCGAGCTGGATGTGCGCGCGCGCCAGAGCGTGACCGCCGGCGTGTTGTGGGTCACCTTTGCTTTCGCCGGCACGCTCGGCCTCAACCGCTCGCTGGCCCTCGAACGCGACGGGGGCTGCCTGGAGGGCCTGCTGCTGGCACCGGTCGACCGCAGCGCCATCTACTTCGGCAAAGCGCTGGGCAACCTGGCCTTCATGGCCATCATGGAGATTCTTGTCCTGCCGTTCTATAGCGCGCTGTACAACGTCAACCTGTTCCAGCCGCTGCTCTTGGCCGTCGTGGCCCTGGGCTCGATCGGTTACGTCGCACTGGGTACGCTGCTTTCCGCCATGGCTGTGCAGGCCCGCACGCGCGACGTGTTGCTACCGATCCTGCTCTTCCCGGTCGTGCTGCCGGTGCTCATCTCCGCGGTCAAGGCAAGCACTGGCGTGCTACAGGGCGTGCCAATGGACGAGATCTGGCCGTGGCTCAACCTGCTCATTGCCTGCGATGTGATTTTCGTTGCGGCGGGCTACATGGTGTTCGACTTCGTGGTGGAGGAATAAGACGGTCGCCGCGTGGAGGGTGATCGGGAAGTCAAGGGAGGCGAGGATGACCGATCAGAAAATGCCGCTCGGGCTGAGGCTCCTGACCGCCGCCGCCATCCTGCTCGTGCTGGCGGCAGGCTGCCTGGTCTTCCTTTACGCCCCGCGCGAGCGCGTGATGGGTGAGGTGCAGCGCGTGTTCTACTTCCACGTGGCCTCGGCCTGGGTGGGCATGCTGTCGTTTGTGGTGGCAGCCGTGGCCGGCGTGACCTACCTCGTGCGACGCACCCGTACCTGGGATTTGGTCGGCGTGTCGTCGGTGGAGATCGGCATGGTGTTTGGGCTGATCGCCATCGTCAGCGGGTCGATTTGGGCACGCCCGGTGTGGAACACCTGGTGGACGTGGGATCCGCGCCTGGTGACCACAACCATCATGGAGCTCGCGTACGCCGCCTACGTGCTCTTGCGCCAGGGGGTCGAAGACCCCGAGCGCCGGGCGCGCTTCGGTGCGGTGTACGCGATCGTCGGCGTGCTCACCGTGCCGATCACTTTTCTCTCGATCCGTTTCCTGCGCACCATCCATCCGGTGGTCATCGGCTCGGGCGATGCCGCGGCGCAAGGCGCCTTCGACATGACCCCGCCCATGCTGCAGACCTTCATGTTCAGTCTGCTGGCGTTCTCGGTGCTGTACTTCGTGCTGCTCCTGCACCGGATGCGCCTGGCGCGCCGCGCGGAAGCGCTGGAGATGCGCCGCGCGGAACTGGCCGCCTGAGGAGGCGCAATGTTTGAAACGATTCCCGACACCCGGGCTTACTTGATTGCGGGCTACAGCGTCATCCTGGGCGGGCTGCTACTGTATGTGCTCAGTCTGATTGTGCGGTGGCGCGCGCTGGCGCGCGAGGAGCGCTGGCTGGCTGAGGTCGAACAGGGCGAGAAGAAGTAGCGCGAGCCGATCTCGGCGCGCAGCATACCCAGGAAGACACAGGACGAACGCCGGCGGCGTTCGTCCTGTGATTCGCCAATCCCTCGCACTCGCAGGGGCAATCCACCCGCGAGCGGCGCGCGGGCGCACTGCGGCCGGCGGCCCCGCGAGACACGGGCCGCGCACGCGATTGCCGCGGCTAAGCGACTTCCTTCACCGCCAGCATCTTCTCGAGCATGCGTTCCAGCGCCATGGTGTGGCTGCACACGCCGCGCCGCTTGAAGAACTCACAATCACAATCCCACCTGCCTTGCGTGTATGCCACCCGGTGATCGTTGTTGTCGCCGTGGAACACCAATGCAAAGTTGTCGAAGTGGAACCGCTCTCGCTCCTGGGCGTAACGCTTGGCCTTGTCGATTTTGCCGATCATCCCATAGTCCATTGGCGGACTCCTTGGAGGGTGATAGGAAACAAAAAGGCACGCGGGGAGACCCGGTGCCTCGTCAGCCGGTGAGCCTCGTGCCGTGTGCCAGACCGCTCATGGCGGTTTTCCTCCTCGTTCCAGCTTACCTGCTAAGTATAGAACCTCGCGCGGGGCGTGTCAATGCCGTTCGCCCTACGCCTTACCCACTGAGAGTCGCCAGCGTCCATCCGGGCAGTACGTCGATATCCATGGAATCGCGCTGCCCGGCGAGGAAGCGCGCCGCGCCAGCGGCGGCAACCATCGCGGCATTGTCGGTGCACAGATCGGGCGTGGGTGTGCGCACCGGGCAGGGCGAGGCGGCTCGCAGTGCCTCGCGCAGCGCGCCGTTGGCCGAGACCCCGCCCGCCACGAAGAGCTGCGTCGCTTCGAATTCCTTGACCGCCTGCACCGCCTTGGTCACGAGCACGTCCACCACGGCTGCCTGGAAGGAAGCCGCCAGATCGGGGATGGGCAACCCGGGCCGCGGCGGCTCGAGGCCTGCCTTCAGCTCGGGCTGGAGCTTGCGCACCACGCGCAGCACGGCGGTCTTCAGGCCGCTGAAGCTGAAGTCGTAAGTTCCCTCCAGCCAGGCACGCGGGAAGCGATAGGCCTCGGCCCGCCCGTTGCGCGCCACCCGTTCAAGGGCTGGGCCACCGGGATAGGGCAGGCCCAGCAGGCGAGCCACTTTGTCGAAAGCCTCTCCGGCCGCATCATCCAGGGTCGCGCCCAGGCGGCGGTAGCGGCCGTGATCGAGCATGAGAATGATTTCGGTATGCCCGCCCGACACGATCAGGCACACCACCGGGAAGGTAACCGGATGCGTTTCGTCGAGCAGGAAGAGCGAATAGAGATGCGCCTCGAGATGGTTGACTCCGATCAGCGGCAGCCCGGCACCCAGCGCCAGGCCTTTGGCCGCGTTCAGCCCGATGACCAACGACCCGGCCAGGCCTGGGCCGCGCGTGGCGGCGATCGCATCCAAGTCGCTCACCCCGATGTGGGCCTGGCTCAGCGCCTGCGTGATGACCGGCCCAATGACCTCGATGTGGCGGCGCGCAGCGACCTCGGGGAAGACACCCCCGTAAGGCGCGTGCAGTTCAACCTGGGAGGCAATCACGTTGGAATGGATGATGCGCCCGTCCTCGACGACCGCAGCCGCGGTCTCGTCGCACGAGGTCTCGATGCCCAGCAGGCGGACGGGTTGAGGTCTTCCTTTGCTCTTTCTCTCAGGCATGAGCGGCACTCATTCGGCGCACGGGATCAGCGGCGGCGCGGTTTGGCGCGCCCGGTTGCGCGTTTGCTCGTGCGGGCGGGCTTGGCCGAGGGTCGCGTGGCGGGCCTGGCGCGCGAGGTCCCCGCCCGCGCGGCTTTGCGCATCGGCAGCACCAAGTCCATTGGATACTCGGCCAGCACCTCGATCCGCGCGTCGCGGCCGATCACCAGTGTGTCCTCCAGGCGCACGCCCATTCCGCGCTCTGGGTAGTACAACCCGGGCTCGAGGGTGAACACCATGCCCGGCTCGAGACGGTCGTTGTTCTGCTCGACGTCAGAGAAGACCGGGCTCTCGTGAAGGTTGAGCCCGACGCCGTGCCCAAGCGGATGCACATAACCCACCTCGGTCGTGGTGTTGCTGAGCAACGTCGGGTGTCCCTGGGCTTCGAAGTACTCGCACACTCGGCGCTGGGCGAAGCGGCATAGCATGCCGGGCGTGAAACTGTCGAGCGCCAGTTGGTAGGCGGCCTGCACGTGCCGGTAAAGCTCTTCCACCTCCTGCGGCGCATGATCCAGGCACCAGGTGCGGGTGATGTCGTAAAAGTAGCCCCCGCCGCTCTCCTGTGGAAAAAAGTCGAAGACGATCGGCTGACCGGTGCGGATCAGGTCATCCGGTTTGCCGCTGGAGTGCGGTACCCCGCCGTCGCGGCCGATGGCGAAGATGACCCCTTCGCTGTCCTCCAGCCCGAACTCGCTGCACCAGGCGGAGATGCGCGCCTTGACGTCGCGTACGGTGAGCCCCTGGCCGTCTTCGCGCAGGAGGGTGTCGCCGCGCACGCGGCGCGTGGTGAGGTACTCGGCGGTACGCGCCACGACCGCGGTCGTGGCCCGCCCCACCTGGCGGATGCGCTCGATCTCCGCCTCGTCCTTCGTGGCGCGCGCGGCGATGAGCAGCGTGTCTTCACCCTCGCCGACCAGCGTCACCTCGGGCATGTGCGAATGCAATTCCTTCGCCACAGCCAACGGCAGCGCAGCATCCACCGTGCCGTAAACGCCGACCCGTCCGCGCAAGCCCAGATCTTCAAAGCTGAGCTTGAGGCGAGCGGCCATGGCGCGCGCCCGATTGCCGCGCGCCTCGCGCAGCAGGCGCAGCGGGTCGTAGTCGTTGATGTTCTTGGTGCGCAGGCCGGTGGCTATTGCGTTGTCGCGTTCCATCGGGTAGTAGTAGAGCACGGGTTCTTGCCCGCGCGGTTTCACCAGGTCGGCGCGGGTGAGATGCGCCAGCCCGGTGAAGTAACTCATGGCCGGGTTGTGCAATCCCGGGCCGGTGACCCACAGGCCGTCGAGGTTGCGTTCGCTCATTAACCGATCGAGGTCCGATTTCATGACACCTTCCCTGTATGTGAGGCCTCGGAGACCGCCAGCGCCTCAGCCAGCTGGCGCAGGAGCATTTCATCCTGATCCGGCAAAACGGTGCGCGGGTCGAGCAGCACACGCTGCTCCTCCACGCGGGCGATGATCGGCGGGCTCGCCTGGCGCAGACGCACCAGCACCGTCTGCGGCTTGGGCAGCGAGAGGGCCAGCGCCCAGGTGGGCAGCGTTTCTTCGGGCAGGCTGCCGCCGCCCACGGTGGAGCGGCTCTCGATCGCCTGGCCCTGTCCGAGCTCGGCCGCCCAGCGCTCGGCGCGTATGCGCAGCGCGGTGAGCGGAGCGGCAATCATCTGCCATACGGGAAGCGCCTGAGCGGCCTCACCGCGTGCATAGTGGAGAAGTGTGGCTTCGAGCGCCGCCAGGCACAGTTTGTCGGCGCGCAGCGCGCGCGCCAGCGGATGCTTGCGCAGGCGTGCCATGAGCGCCTCGCGCCCGACGAGGATTCCGGCTTGCGGGCCGCCCAGGAGTTTGTCGCCTGAGAACATCACCAGCGTGGCGCCGGCCGCGAGCGATTCCTGGACCATGGGTTCGTGGGCCAATCCAAAGGCCGCGGTATCGAGCAACGCGCCCGAGCCCAGGTCGTCCACCAGTGGCACTTGGTGCGCCGCGGCAATGTCCGCCATCTCGGCCAGTGTCGGCTCACTTGTGAACCCGACCAGGCGGAAATTCGAATGGTGGGCGCGTAGCAGCATTGCTGTGCGCGCGCCGAGTGCTTCTTTGAAGTCGGCCGGGTGCGTGCGATTGCTCGTGCCGACCTCGACCAGGCGCGCGCCCGATTGGCGCATGACATCCGGGATGCGGAACCCCCCGCCAATCTCGACCAACTGCGAGCGGGCAATGATCACCTCGCGCCCCTTGGCGAGCGCAGTGAGCGCGAGCAGCACGGCGCCAGCGTTGTTGTTGACGACCAGTGCGGCTTCGGCGCCGGTAAGGCGGGTGAGCAAGCGTTCGGCGTGCGTCGTACGCGCGCCGCGCTGGCCGGAGGGCAGGTCGTATTCGAGGGTGGCGTAGCCCTGCGCCACCTGCTGCATGGCATGCAGAGCGGAGGCGCTGAGCGGCGCACGGCCGAGGTTGGTGTGCAGGATCACGCCGGTGGCATTGATCACCGGCACCAGGCTGGGAGAGGTCCACTCGGCCAGGCTGCGTTGCGCGCTTTCGAGGAGCACCTCGGCCGATGGCACGGACTGCCCGGCGCGCACGGCATCGCGCGCGCCTTGCAGCGCGCTGCGCAACGCATCCAGGGTGAGATCGCGGCCGTAAGCCTCGGTCAGGCGGCGCGTGCGGGGCTGCTGCAGAAGTACATCAACCGAGGGCAGCTCGCGCAGGCTCATGCGGGCGAATCGTCCGAATCCAACTCATCGTCGACGAAAGGAGGCGTTACTACCGATGCCGTCGGCGGCGCGGCCGCCTCGGCCGAGGACGTTGTCTCCACCGGGGCGGCGGGCGGACTCATGGAGGCCGATGGCGCCCAGCGGCTGCGCTCATACAGGCGCAGCAGGAGCTCCACGGCGAAGAAGACGCCGGTCAATGTCCATGCGGCAAAGGGTGTGAGCAAGCGCCCGACGCGCAGCCAAACAAGGAACAGCCCCCATACGCCGACTTCCACGGCCTCGCGCCATAGCACGCCCGGGCTCGGGAACGGATCGGGCGAGAAACGGCGGTTGAGGTACCACAGCAGCGGAAGGGAGGTGCCCACCAGGGCGATGAAGAGCGCGAAGAGGAAAGCCCAGCGCGGGCCGAGGGTGGGCGTGACGAGAAAGACGAGCGCGGCGATGAGCGCCCAGCCCCCCAGGCCCATCAACACGGAGGTTGTCAGCAGTTCGCGATAAGCCGGCGTGCCGCCGGGTGAGGTGGAAGGCGTGGGCTGGCTCATGCTGTGATTATAGCAGTGCGCTTCGCGGGAGCTATCGCTGGCGCAGTGAAAAGCGTGACGCCAAGCGGGCGAGCCGCGCTTCAGCGGGGAATATGCAACCGCACGGATGTGCCGGCTACGGAGGAGTCAACTTCGAGCGTTCCCCCGACGATGGCCAGGAGGGTCGAGTGCAGCGCCAACCCATGACCCGCTTCAGGGGGGTAGGCCGCGACCTCCAGCCCCACGCCGTCATCGGCAATGCTCAGGCTCAGGCCCTGCCCTGCTTCGGCGGTCATACGCAGGGTGAGCGGGCGCGCGGCATCGCGGCCGCGCCCGTGATGGGCCGCGTTGCGCATGGCCTCGCGCGCTGCCAGGAAGAGCACCTCGATCACCACCGGCGCCAGCTCGCGGCTGCGCGCTTCGGCCTCGGCGCTAATGGCCCATTCAAGCCCGGCGAAGGAATCGCCCAGTTCGATCTCGGCCGCTCTGCGCAGCGCGCCGAACAGCCCAAGGCGGCGCACTTCCACCATGCTCGACACGGGAATCTCACGGATGACTTGCGACAGGCGGCGGTGGGCTTCACCCAGAAGCTGCACCACCTCGGCCGCGGCCGGCGAGGCGGCCGCGGGTGCGCTCAGGCGCAGGATGGCGGTGTGCAGCTCCGGCAAGACATCGTCGTGCAGGGCCTGGCGCGTGCGCTGATCGATCACCTGCACTTCCGCGAGGCGTTCGCGCTGCAACGCCATCAGGCGCTCAGCCATCGTCGCCGTGGCACGGGTGTCGAGCAGGCGCTCGGCCGCCGCGCGCGCCGCCTCGAATTCCTCCTGCGTGTAGGGTGCGCCATTCGTCCTCGCCCCGAGCACCAGCAGCCCGGCCAGATTGCCCTCGCTCCACAAGGGGATGGCCCACTCGCAACCGGCGGCGCGCAGCGGATCGAGCGGCAGGTACAACGCGCTCGACCCCAGGCCAGCCGCCTGCGCTTCAAGTTCGCGCGTCGTGCTGGCGGGCAAGGCCGTCGCGGCCGGCGGAAAGATGAACATCTCGCCGGCGAAGCTTGCCAGCGGCCCGGCGGCGAAGAGATAGGCCTGCCGCGTGTCGAGCACTTCCTGACACAACGCGCGGAACGGTTCGGCCAGTTCGCGCTGCGCCGAGCCGGCGGCGCCCTCATGCAGCAGGCGCTCGATGACGCGTGGGCTGGAGAGGAACGGCCGCAGGCGGTGGATGAGCGCCTCGCGCTCGACGAAGGTGCGCCAGGTGAGCAGCGCATACAAACCCACCGCGAGCGCGCCCCCGGCCAAAGCAGTGTAGATGGAAGGCAACCGTAAGGCGACGGCAAAACCCAACGTGAGCGCAAACACGGCACCCATCACCAATAAGAGATACCACTGACGGCGCATGACGTTGCGCGGCAGGGCTTTGCCGGTGAACACTTCGTAGGAGGTGATGGCCTGGCCAAGCAGCGTCACGGCATAACCGAGGAGAAAGGCAATGCCCAGGTCGAAGCGAGCGACGAGCAGGGCGAGCGCCTGGGGCGGGCCGCCGGGTGTTTCGACGTGGCGCACGATGACGAGCATGGCCCAGGTGACCAGCAAGCTGACCGAGAGCAGAGTGAGCGAGGTGGCCACCAACCACGGGCGGGCGCGGTGGCGCGCCTGCTGGCCCATCACGCGCCGGGTGGGGCCCGGTCGGCGCAGCGCATCGAGGGCGAGCAGAATGCAGGCCGCCATGTAGCCGGCGTAGGTCCACACCAAGAGCGGCACGCCGGCCAGCGAGAGAGCGGGCAAGAGACGCAGTTCGCTCAGACCAGCGTAGTTGGGCAGCGGGTTTGAGCGCACGAGCAGTACCAGGACGAGGGCGCAGCCGGCGCCGGCCAGCACCAGGCCGAGGCTGTGCCAGCGGCGCAACCCGCGCCAGGCGGCCAGACCCTCTGCGGCGGGCTTCTCCCAGAAGCCGGAGTACCACAGCATGGCGATGTACCACGACAGGGGCGCGACGGTCACCGGTGCCCAGCCCAGGTGCCACCACGTATCGCGCGCGGCGAGATCGCCCTCCAGCCCGCGGCTGGCGATGACCCCATGGCTGACGAAGAAGAACGCGCCGGCCGCCAGGCCTAGGCCGATCAGCCACACGCCCCACGGGCGGCGCTGCGCGTTGAGCAGCACGGTGAGCGCCAGCCAAAGAAGCGCGATGGTGTTGAAGAACGAGATGGAGAGGATCGCTCCGTCGAGGAGCAGGTTGCCGCTCATGAGGGTTTGTGCGCCACCCAGCGTCCTTGCGCATCCATCGCGCGGGGCGTGCCGTCTTCATCCCAGATGAGCAACCGCCCCTCGCGCACAATGAGCGCGGCGCGCGTGCGCGCCACCTTCTCGTCGACCGTCGTCTGGCTGAGCCCCCAGGCGGCGTAGATCTGCCCGTTCATGCGGCTAATGGTGCGCTTATCGCGGAAGCCCAACCGCGCCGCAATCTGCTCGTTGCTCAGCCCCTCGGCCAGCATACGCGCCACCACCTGTTCGGTCGGTTCGAGCAGTGCCATCGGCGAGTGGGCATCCTTGTGGCGTACCTCCTCCACCCGGCTCTCGATCTCCGGGTCGATGAAGCTTCGGCCGGCGATCGCATCTCGCAGGAGAGGCACGATCATGGCCGGCAGGAGGTAGTTCGACTTGCGCACGTAGGCATGGTGGCTGAGGATGCCGGCGGTGCGGAAGGCGCGATAGTAAGTTTCGTCGTCTTGGATGGAATAGAAGACGACCGGCAGGCGGGGAAACTCGCGCCGCAGGGCGACGGCGGCTTCGATACCGTTCATTGCGCCGGCCAGCTGCACATCCATGAGCACGGCCGAGGGCGGCTCGTGGCTCAGGCAATACTCGAGCGCCTCTTCGCCGCTGGGCCCGTCGTGGACGACGTGCACTTCGCCGGTTTGTTCCAACCCCTCGCGCAGTGCCGCGCGCAGGTTGGGGCTGTCTTCGACGAGCAGCAGGTGAATCATACGGCCTCCGTCGGCCCGAGCAGCGCTCACCCTGGCCGGGGGATGTGGATTCCGCCAGCGAATGCCGCGGGATGCTTGGATTTTACACGATGCCCCAGGGCAGGGCCCCCGGCAAGCACTTGGGTGCGCCATCCATGGAGGCCGAGAACTGGATCGGGCGCTGGGGCTGCCCTAGAATGGTCCAGCGCGCCCGGGATCGGGGGCGGGCGCGCCGCCGTGCTTGCCGGCACGGTGACCCCTTTGTCGAGGAGGCTCGGATGAGCACATCGCCCAACCGCTTTTGGATCACCGCTTTGGTCGTGGCCTGGTCTTTCGACCTGCTCTTCTGGAAGAAGGCCCCGGGCGTTTCATTTGCCATCTTCGCCCTGCTCTGTCTGGGCGGTGGATTGCTGCTTGCGTGGCGCGAGCGGGTGCGCATGGCGCCGATCAACCTGGTGCTCCTCGCGCTGATTCTGGTCTTTGCCTCGCTGACCTTTCTGCGAGCCGAGTCGACGACTCTCTTCCTGAGCATGGCCACCACCGTTGGGTTGATGGCCGTGCTGGCTTACTCTTTCACCGCCGGAACCTGGTGGCGCTTCAGCGTCAGCGATTACGCGGTGGGCGCAGTGCGCCTCGCGCTCAACACGCTGGCCGGGCCGATTCGCTTCTGGCAGGTAGGCCCGGCGCAGCCGGTGAGCGCAGGCGAACCCCGCCGAGGTGCACCGCGCGGCTGGGCGGTAGTACGTGGTCTGTTGCTCGCGTTGCCCATCCTGGCCGTGTTCGCGGCACTCTTGGCATCGGCGGACCCGGTGTTCTCGAACCGGCTGGAACAGGTGCTCAAGTTCCTGCGCATCGAGAACCTGCCCGAGTACATCTTCCGCCTGGCCTATATCCTCGTCGGCACTTTTCTGCTCGTCGGTGTGTTCGTCTACGCGCTGTTCTCAAGCCGCGAGCACAAGTTGATCGGGGTCGACAAGCCGTGGCTGCCGCGCTTCCTCGGTTTCACCGAGGCGGGCATTGTTCTCGCCAGCGTCGACTTGCTCTTTGCAGCCTTCGTCGCCATTCAGTTCCGCTACTTGTTCGGCGGCCAGGCTAACATCACCGCCGAGGGATTCACTTACTCGGAATATGCCCGGCGCGGCTTCGGCGAACTCGTGGCGGTGGCGGTGCTCAGCCAGCTGTTGTTCCTTGGCCTGACCAGCCTCACGCGGCGCGGCGAGCGGCGTGAGCAGCGCCTGTTCTTGGCCTTCGGCGCCGGGCTGGTGTTGCTAGTCATCGTCATCCTGGTCTCGGCTTACTTGCGCCTGCAGCTTTACGAAACGGCTTATGGCTTCTCGCGCCTGCGCACGTACACCCACGTCTTTATCATTTGGCTTGGGGCGTGGCTGGCCGCGCTGCTGGCGCTGGATTTCATGCAGCGATTGCGAGCGTTCGCCTTGGTGACTCTTGTGGCGGCCTTGGGCTTTGCCCTTTCGCTCGCGGCGCTCAACGTGGATGGGTTCATCGTTCGCCAGAACGTCGCACGCGCGCTGGCCGGCGAAGATCTCGATACGGGCTACCTAGCCAGCCTCTCGGATGATTCCGTGCCGGCGCTCGTGAATTTGCAGCGCAGCCTGTCGGGCGAGGTGCAGGCGGAGCTGGGCGGGGTGCTCGCCTGCCGCGCCGCATTCGACGCACGCGATGAGCGCACGCGGCCCTGGCCGTCGCTTACGATCGCGGCATGGCGAGCGCAGCGGCTGATGCAATCGGAGGCGCAGGCGCTGGCGGCCTACCGCACCTACGAGCGCGACGGCCTGCGCTACGTCGAGGTCAACGGCCGCGAGCGGGAATGCTACGCGCCGTACATCGACTGAGCGAGATCGGCCAGAACGATCTGATCTTGGGAGAGGCGGGCGCAGCAGTCGTTTGGCGGCCGTGCCCGCCCCTCCCATGCAGCACAAGATGCTGCAGCTGGTTGGTGTTCACCGCGAGCCGGCCCGGCGCGGGAACGGAAAAGGCATGCGCGTGAACCGCGCGCGGCTTCTCTCGGTCTGGTCTTCGATTTCACCACAAAGGACGACGAGACCATGGAGACCATCACAGCCTCCAGCACGTCATGGCTCTAGACCATGCCACACATGTCTCTGTGGACTCTGTGTTCTCCGTGGTGAGAGTGCTGCGCTCTTGGCTGTATAGGATCAGTTGCCCTTGGCAACGTGCCGCATGATCGGCCGGGTGGGTGAGCGGCGCGCGACCTCCACAAACCCCGCACGCTCGAATGCAGAGAGCAATCCGGTGAAGACGAACGGGTCGGGCGATGGTTTGCCGCGAGGATCGGTGGGGTAGCCCTCAACCACGCGCGCGCCGCGCCGGTGAGCGTAGTCCACGGCAGCAGCCAGCACCTTGGCGGTCAGGCCCTGTCGGCGAAACGGCCGAGCCACGAAGAAACACACAACCGACCACACCACGGCGTCGTCCAGGGGTGCGAGGATTCGCGATCGATCGAGCGCCGGAAAATGCCGGCGCGGCGCGATGCAGCACCATGCGGCCGGGACGCCATCGACATAGGCGAGCAGGCCCGGGACTTTGCCGCGGGTCACCAGCGCCTTGAGCGCACGCTTGGTGCCCGCCCCTCGCTTGGCATCGAATTCCGACCGCGGCATGCGCCACCACATGCACCAGCACCCGCCGCAGGCGCCGCGCTCGCCGAACAGGGTTTCCAAGTCTTTCCAGCGCGAAGGAGTGACCGGGCGAAAGGTCACCGTTCCTGTTTGTTTGCGTGCAACGGTCACTGTGTCTCCTTGAGGCTGAGGCGCTGCGCCCGACGCCAGTTGGCCTGTGCGCCGACTCTACAATCCGCCGTATCCCATGTCAATCACCCGTCTCCACAAGATCTTGGCCCTGCATATGCAGGGCCAAGATCTTGTGGAGACGGGTGATTGACATG
>JAPLGX010000318.1 GCA_026389925.1 Chloroflexota bacterium | reverse complement strand
GTTCGATCGCCGAGGGTGGCTGCGTCCGCGCCGGTGCTTCGGGCGTCGGAGTGGCGGCCGGAGCGCAGGCACTCATCACCGCGGTCAATACGAGCGTGAGCACGAGAATGGAGCCTGTTGCTTTGAAGCGCGACATGGTGTCCTCCTCAGAGAATTCCAGCGAAGCGGACCATGGTTCCCAAAACAGATGGCGCCCCTTTTCACCTCCCTCTCGAATTCAGATGGATTGGCTCCCCAAGGTCGATGTATGCATGCGGCGGGACCTCGACAACATCTCGCGGTCCCAGGACTCTTGCCTAGCCTCCAGTCCTCGGCAGACCCTCTTCACACGCCGCCGAACAAAAGCCGACAGCGAAGTCGCTATCGGCTCTGTCGTTCACCTATAGCGGACAACTTGCGCGCCGCACAGCCAGCCAGTGGATCTGGCTAGATGGTTGAACCCGTGAATAGGGTTGGTTTGGCAATTCCGCATTGTGGAACACCGCTCCTCATTGTGGCACCCTCCAGTATACAGCGATTCCGGGAATCCGGCACGGTGAGCTGAGGGGCACATGTCACAAATCATGCGACAAATGTCATTGGATGATTGCCAAGGAATGCGAGAGCATGAGGGACGCCAAACCGGATTGCGGATTCGCAGGCCGGGGCTCGCTCTTGAGACAGCAGACTTCTGCTGGCAACCGGATGACTCCCTGGATGTTCCATGAGTGGCGGATGTGCTTCCCGCGCGGTCGCTGCCAGTTGGATTGCATACTTCTGCACAGTCGGCCAACACAGCGATTTCCCCCACTCCGCTTTCCGCCCGAGAGGTTTCGCGGTTTTCGCCCCGAGATGTTGAGCACCGGGTGAGGCGTTCCGGAACCTAGCCCTCGGATAGACCACGGGGCGATCCGTTGCGAGGCTCCGCCGATGCCGATGAGAGCACACACACCGATCGAGGGATTCCAGGATTCCTCCAACTCGCTCTGGCGCCGCCTGGGAGAGAGGCCTTCCCAACCCAGCGCCGTTAGAATCATCGCCTGAAGTTCGCGAGGCGTCGGGCGCGGGTTGCGTGGGACGTGCGCGGAGACTACACTCGGAGACGAAGATCGGGCGGGAGTGCAATCACTCACCCAGACGGAATCGTAGCCATCCCATCAACCGCTCGCCCCCCGATGAAGGTGTGATCAGGCCATGTTCATAGCGTCCGCTTCAACAGCGCCTCCGCGAACGCACCTCGAGCGCCCTCCTGTACCTCGCGACTCGCCCCTATGTAACAGTCAACGATGGCCGGACGCCGCCCGCCGCAACTGGCTGCCAGACCGCGGCGAGCCTGCGTAGGACGCGATCAGCCGTGTGAGCGCGAGAGGCGCGGCCAGAAGGATCAGCAGTCACCCGTTAGCGATCTTGGCCTTGGCGATCGGGATGAGCACTTTCGAAGTGCGCTATTGACGAAAGGAGCCAGGAATGGCACAAGCGAAGAGAGTTGCCTTGATAACCGGCGCGGCCAGCGGCATCGGAGAAGCCGCCGCGACTGTGTTCGCTCAGAGGGGATATCAGGTCGTGGGCCTGGACTTAGTCAAGAGATCTGCTACTGCCTCACGCCCACCCTCCATCGTCGAGTCCGGGGTTGCCTGGCGCCAGTGCGATGTCAGCGTCGAGAGGCAAGTCAAGAGGGTTGTGGGAGAGGTGGTCGGTCGCTTTGGAAGGATTGACGTGCTGGTCAATAACGCAGGGCTGGTCCTGACCAAACCGCTCACTCAGACACTCTGGGGGGAATACGATCGCCTCTTCGGCGTCAACGTAGGCGGTCAGTTCTTGATGTGCAAGTATGCCATCCCCGCGATGAGGAAGAGCAAAGGCGGCGCCATCGTTAACATGGCCTCCGTCTCCGGGCACGTGGGATCCGTCAACAACGTCCTGTACTGTGGCACCAAGGGCGCGGTCTTGGCCCTCACGAAGGCACTTGCCCTGGAGCTCGCGGAGGACAGAATACGAGTGAACTCCATTAGCCCTGGGTATATCGACACCCCAATGCTGAGCAACGATCTCGCATCACAAGCAAAGCTCACAGGGGTAACGTTGGATGAGGTGGTTGCGCGGGAGACGGCAGGTCAGCTCTTCCGGCGATTCGCCTCCCCGATCGAAGTGGCCGAAGCGATCTTCTTCCTGGCTGGCGATGCCGCCTCTTTCATCACAGGCACCGATCTGATCGTCGACTGCGGCTGTGTGGCCAAGTAGTTACGCCCAAGCAAGGGCGTTCGTCAGCCGCGTCCTCAGAATGGCTTCGCAATCTCCACACCCGGCGCCCCGAGGGCAGGATCTGGCTCAGGGCTTGCGGGTGTCATGCCAGAACCCTTGAGATTAGTTGCCCTCGGCTGCCCGGCGAGAGTGGGCAGCAAAGCAGGCGCCACGCGAATCCGTCCTCGAACCTCTGCACGGCTCGTCCAACGAGTTGCGCCACAGCCTTTGCAGGTGTGACTCTTGGGAAGGAGGGCCGATATCTTGCGTTGACAGCCACGCGGGCATGGAGAGCCTCCCGCCCTCGCCCTTCTCCATCCTATGACAGGTCAGTGCGGCTCATCAGGGTTGACGTAGCCAAGCTTCCGAGAGACCTCGGTCGCGCCTCGGATGAGCTCGGGGGCAAGCCGCTCGAGTAGGGCTATATCATGGCTGTAGACCGTTCCCGTCAAGCTAATGCTGGCGATTACCTTTCCGCTGTGATCTCGGATCGGGGCGCCGATGCAGTGAATCATGTCTTGCTGTTCGGCATTGTCTCGGCTGTAGCCCCGCTCACGAACTAGTTTCAAGTTCGCCATCAGCCCGGTCCACGTGGTTATCGTGTTTTTCGTGAAGCGAGGCAGTCCTTTGGCTTTCACAATGCTGCGCAGGCGTTGCTCGTCGATGAAGGCAATCAGGGCCTTTCCCAACGCGGTGCAGTGCACGGGTGCTCTCTTTCCGATGGCCGAATACATTCGCACGGTCTCATTCGCTTCGCGCTTGTCGATGTAGACAACCTCCCCGTCATCAAGGATTGCCAAGTGGACGGTCAAGGCTGTCTCGAGGTTCAGCCGGTCCAGAATGGGGGCGGCCTGAGTCCGCAGATCCATGCTGCCCATGACACGGTAAGCCAGTTCAAACAGCCTCGGGCCAGGGGAGTAGAGGCCGCTTTCCTCGTTTTGGCTTACGAACCTGTGCGACATAAGAGCCAACAGCAGACGGCGCGCTGTGCTGTTGGGCACCTCCGCGGCACGTCCGAGGTCCCGGAGGGCCATGGGCCGTTCAGATTCGGTCGAGGCGTTCAGAAGACTCATCGCGCGATCGATGGATTGGACCATGCATTCACCCCCGCCCCCAGAACAGCGCCCGAGGGTCAGATCGGCTCACGCCGTAAGCTAAGTTTGGGGATTGCACTCCCCGCGTGCACGTGTGGGCGATCATGTGTGCCCCCCACGCATTCGCGCAAAGACAATCGCATTGCGGTGCCGGGGATGGGCCCAGGACGCACCGACGTCAATCCCCCCGAAGTGCCACAGATGCCTTGCATGCAACCCCTCACATCCTGCGGCTTGGGTGGACGTTCTTCGCGGCACACCCCGCAGGCGGCGGAGTTCATGCGTTGCGCCAAATCCATTGTTCACCGTTGGTTCTTTGCGAGATTGCCTCGCACCCCGCATCAGTGATCAGAACGACATCTTCGATTCTTGCCCCTCCGACTCCCGGCACATAGATTCCGGGCTCGACAGTGAAAACCATCCCCGGCCTTAGGAGCGTCGCATCGTCCCTCTCGATGAAGGGCGGCTCATGATGGTCCAGGCCCAATCCATGACCCAGCCCATGATTGAAGTATCCCCCGTAGCCCGCCCGGTCAACCACCTCGCGTGCTGCCGCATCCACTCCTGCGGATGTTGCCCCAGGTCGCGCGGCATTGATCGCAGCTGACTGGGCGCTGAAAACGACATCATAGATTGTGCGCTGTTCCCGGCTTGGAGTGCCGAAGACGCAGGTCCGCGAAAGGTCGCCCACATAGTGCTGAAAGATGCATCCCATATCGAAGAGCACCATGTCACCCTGTTTGAGGGTGTTTGCCGAGGCGGGAGCAGCGCAGACCTCGGTCATGTACCCGAAGGAGACCTCCGGGGTGAATGCCAGCTCGTCGCCTCGGTTTTCGAGCATCGTCCGCACACACGCCCCGAGCGTTTCCAGCTCTGAGATTCCATCACGCAGGGATTCCATGCCCGCGCGGATCGACCTGCCGGTGATTTCCGCGGCAACCCGCATGGCTTCGATCTCACGCGGGGTCTTCAGCAACCGCTTCTCAGCAACGAGTGAGGTAGCGGACACGAGGTCCGCATGGGGGAGGCCGGATGCCAACCCGCGAAAGAACGCGAGGGGCAACTGTTCCATCCCAACCACTCCAATGCGTCCTGCGGCGAGGCCATGCCGCTGGCAATGCCTGGCCAGGTCCGCAGGCAAATCAACGGAAGATGCCATCGCACGACGTTCGATCCAAGAGGTGCGGGCGGCGCGATCGAGGTCCCATTCCGAATTGGAGAGCAGGTGAACGTTCCCATCGGCGTGGATGAGCAGCGCGCATTGCAGCGATGGGTCGAAATCGTAGTAGCCGGTGACATAGAGCAGGTTCGAGTACATGCCGCGGTTTCCCTGGGCATAGACCATGAGCAAATCGAACCCTTTAGGCGCCATCGCGCTGTGGAGTCGCTCGAAGCGCGATCGGTATTCCTCCTGCCCTATGAGCACTTTAGCTCCCCACAATCATCCAAATGCCACCCACGGTCAGCAAAACTCCGGCGGCCAATCT
>JAPLGX010000388.1 GCA_026389925.1 Chloroflexota bacterium | reverse complement strand
AAGGAAACACGGCCCAAGACAATCCTATCCATATCTAAAGTCTACCCTTATGTCATCAATCCATACACGGGTTGTCAGCATAATTGTTCGTACTGTTACGCTCGTTTTATGAAGAGGTTCACCGGACACCAGGAACCCTGGGGTCAATTTGTCGATGTTAAGGTGAATGCGCCCGATCTGTTGAAGCTAGCAATTACCAAGAAGAGGAAAGGAAGGGTTTGGATAAGTGGAGTATGTGATCCATACCAACCGCTCGAAGCAAAATACAAGCTTACCCGCCAATGTTTGGAAATACTTACGCGAAACAACTGGCCGGTTACGGTCCAAACCCGATCTCCTTTAGTTCTGCGAGATATAGATATTCTAAAGAAAGGAAGAGATTTCGAAGTCGGCCTTAGTATCACCACAGCTGACGATAGTATCAGGAAGCTATTTGAACCAAACGCTCCCTCCATAAAGGATAGGGTTAGAGCGCTTGATGAATTGCATCAAGCCGGGATAAGGACTTATGTCATGATTGCACCGATGCTTCCCGGGGCGGAAAGTCTCCCGGAAATCCTTGCGGGAAAGGTTGACTTTGTGATAGTTGACAGGATGAACTATCACTATGCCGATTGGGTGTACCGGAAATACGGCCTAGACGACAAAATGACCGATGGCTATTTCAACCTAACGGAACGGACACTTTCCTCGACATTCGCGAAATTGGGCATTGGTCGTCAATAGAGACTGATGATCGCTTTGGACCTGCAGGGCATCATCGCAGCACAATCCAGTGCGATCCAAATCCAATCGGTTGGGACTTGTGTTCGTATATCATCATCCCTCTCCTTGCCAACGGGCTCGAGCTATACACACTGAAGAAACAGGTTCATATTCCCCCGCCCAGAGTCGAGTGCGCCGGGAGGACAATCCGATCATCGCCTCCGGCCCCTGAGTTCTCTTGGACGACATGATGGGCGCTCAGCCTAGGGGGAGGACGACCTGCCCCCCAAAGCAAGGTTTCGCGGGTTCGGATCCCGTCAACTCTTAAGGTCGCATGCGAGGGATGCCACCGAATCGCCCCCCCTTCCCCCGAGGCCATTCCGGAATGCGAGGACGCCTGTCCTGGCCGAAAGCCCCATCCGCCCGACAACGAACCTCGATCGCACCTGCAATATACTCCATTGATGGGTTTTGTCTGTCCGCCGAGGGCCTTCTCTGCAGGTCTTCCCTAGTCGACCAGCTTATCCGGCGCATACGCTCCGCATTGGTGTCTTCGAAACACGCTTCCCTCCAGCTCCCCCGGCCTTCTCGCTACGGAGTCCTTCTCGGCTCTGCCTTCGACATCACTCGCAGCAATGCCGAACTCATTGCAGAGAATGCTCTCCTCCGCCAGCAACTCGTCATCCTCCACCGCCAAGGTGACAAGCCCCAGTTCACCCCAACCGATCGCCTTTGGCTCCTCCTCGCGAGCAGGGTCCGGAGTTGGAAGGAAGCCCTCCTCATCCTCAAGCCCGGCATGCTCCGCTCGCTACTTTGTGTTTGCTCATCCGCAAAGAAACAGGGGGTTTTCTTGGCCCTTTCGGAGTAACTCTGTAGGCATTGCATTGGAGACGTTATAGCAAGAAGCTCAAACAAGACAAGAGAGGAATAATCCCCGAGTTTCTGTGGAAAAGAGGCTGGATGGAGAAAGTAGCTAGCACACTGGTGGCGCTTCCCTATTCGATCGGGCGGGCAGCTAGATATAGGTTCGCGGCTCGAATTGGCTGTTGGGGCGGGCTCGAAGCCGGTTAGTCGACAGAGAGGGTTGCAATGTGCAAGGCTCTCGGGAATTTTCTCGACGTCACCTCCTGCAACCGCGGCTGGCGGGACCATGAAGGACAAACCCCTACTGGAGGCTGGAACCCGGTCCCCCCTTCACCCAACACCAAGACCGATCTGCCTCCCGAGGATGAAATTCCGCGAGTGAGTGCAATAATGGAGGCATGGCAGTTCACGTCGGAACCTCCGGCTGGGTCTACCCTCACTGGCGCGGAGTCTTCTACCCCGAAGGCCTGCCTCAGCGCGCCTGGTTCGCGCACTACGCCAAGACCTTTCGCACGGTGGAGATCAACAACTCGTTCTACCGTCTCCCCAGCCTAGCAACCTTCGAAGCCTGGCGAAGGCAGGCACCTGCCGGCTTCGTTTACGCGGTCAAGGCCAACCGTTTCATCACCCACATCAGGCGGTTGAAGGATGCCAGGGAACCGCTCGAGCGCTTCTTGGCAGGCGCGCGCGGCCTCGGCCAAGGGCTCGGTCCCAACCTCTATCAGTTGCCTCCCAACTGGCACGTCGATCTTGCCCGCTTTGCAGGCTTCCTCGATTGCCTCCCCGCTGGCTACACTCATGTGGTCGAGTTTCGAGACGTGAGCTGGCTCACCGAAGAGGTTTTCGCGCTGATGGAAGAGAAGGGCGTCGTCCACTGCCTGCACGATCTGTGGACCGTGAGGACGCCCGTGCGGGTAACCGCCCCGGTGGTCTACGTTCGAATGCACGGAGATCATCTCAACGCAGGCACCTACCGCACGCTAGTCCTCCGCACTTGGGCAGACCGCATCAAGCGATGGTCGCTTGAGGGGCGCAGTGTCTTCATGTTCTTCAACAATGACATCGGGGGCTTTGCCATTGAGAATGGGGTTGCGCTGCGCGAGATGATTCGCTCGCGCGGCGTGACGTGCGATTGAGAAGTGCAAGCAGGAGTGGGCCGGGCACGGCTTCTGCTTGACCCCTCTAGCAAGCCCAATCTTGGGAACCCGATCCATGAAGTGGGAGATCACCATCGTTCCCGTCGGAGAGCTTCCCGCGCAATCGCTGCAGACGCTGGAGGAAGGAATCGCGCGCGCTCTCGAGTGCTCGTGGAGGCTGGGCCTGCCCCGCCGCGCTGACGCGAGGTTCCTTCCGACCCAAACGCGGCCAATTCCTCGCCTCGTCTTTACTAGGAGGTCCTTAGGGCGGGCCTGCGGGCCTGGTCCTTCGTGTGGTGGATGTGGATCTGTACGATGAGCTGCACAACTTCGTCTTCGGGTTGGCCGACCCGTCCAGCGGCCGGGCAATCCTCGCCCTGCCATGGTTGAAGCGGGAGTTCTATGGCCTTCCCGGGGACTGGCCTCTCTTCCGCGCTCGATTGGTCAAGCCAGTGATCCACGAGATCGGGCACTTCCTTGGCCTCAATCATTGCGGCGACTGATTCTATGTCATGGCCTTCTCCAATTCCCTGGCAGGCACCGACCGAAAGGGTGAGCAGTACTGCGCTCGATGTCAAGCAGCGCTGAACCCCTAGGCCAAGGCCGCTTCCTGCGCGAGGCGCTCCTGCAGGAGCCCGTCGGTGAGCGCATCCGCTGCAATATCTGCCATAGGCGGTGTCTCCTGCCTAGCGGCGGGCTTGGCTGGTGCCGCACGCGAGCACATCGCGCCGGCCGCATTCTCACGCTCACCAATGGGGCCGTCTCCTCGCTCGCCCCAAGTCCGATCGAGAAAGAGCCCTTCTACCACTTCCACCCCGGCAGCTACGCCCTCACCGTCGGAAGTAGGTCATGCAACTTCGGCTGCCCCTGGTGCCAGAACTGGGAGATCGGCAAGGTCGTCCCCTCCGCTCCGGCCAAGTTCTTGGCCCCCGATGACTTCGTCCGTTGACTGAGCGATACGGCTGCGAGGGCACGTCAATCTCTTACAATGAACCCACGCTCTCCCTGGAATGGTCGCTGGAGGGCTTCCGGCTTGCTCGGAAGCACGGGCTCTACAACACCTACGTGACCAACGGGTACAAGACGCCCGAGGCGCTCGCGCTGCTCGCGGAAGCGGGTCTGGACGCCATGAACGTGGATATCAAAGGCGACGCACAGGCGGTGCGCAGGTATTGCA
>JAPLGX010000146.1 GCA_026389925.1 Chloroflexota bacterium | reverse complement strand
GGTCGCGCTGGTCGTACTGGTCTACCTGATCCTGAGCGGCAAGCCGGGGGTCGAGCGCCCGCGGCTGCACGAGGTGGCCTGGCTGTGGCTGGGTCTCGCGACCTGGGCGGGGTTGCAGTGGCTCGTGGCACGTGACTGGCGATTCGGCGCGAGAGATGTGCGCCAGCTGCTTCTGGCGGCGCTCGTCCTCGCGGCGCTCCTCAGGCGGCGCGATTTCAACCCTCGGCGTGCGGCGTGGATTGCAATCGGTGTGGCTGTGGCCAGCGCACTGGCGGCGGATGTGCAGCGTCTGACCGGCTGGTTTGCTCCCCCGTTCGCGATGGTGTACTACAAGGATGTCCTCACCCCGCCGACCGGCGCGGGCGTGCCGGTCGCGGTTGGCTTTTTCACCAACGCCAATGTCTTCGCCGGGTTCATCTTTTGGCCGCTCTTGATTGCCGTGGCGCGCGTGATCCGCGGCCCGCAGAGGCTGCTGGCCGGCGGCCTCACCATCCTCCTGGCGCTCAGCCTGTATTGGTCTCTCGCGCGAGGGGTAATTGCCGGTGCAGTGCTGGGAACGGTGCTGCTATTCATCTTCCTCAGAGTTCGCCGCCGGGCGCTGGCCTTTGGCCTGATGACCGTGCTGGCGGCATTCGCCATTGGCGTGATTCTTTTCATTGCGTCCACCCACCCCCAGAGTGGATTCTTTCTGACGCTTGGCTTACGGCGCGTGTTGTGGGACGCGGTTTTCGAGATGATGCGCCGCACGCCCACATTCCTGATCTCGGGTGTGGGTGCACATGCCATCGACTACCTGCAGGGTTTCGCGTTGCTGGCCCGCGAGGATCCGCACAATATGTATCTCTATCTCCTCGTCCACTACGGCGTGGCGGGCCTGGCGGCGATCGTGCTCACGGCTTGGGGGGTGCTGGGCGGCGGTTGGCACGCGCTGGGTGAGACTCGACGGAACCCAGACGCGGTGTGGACGGCGGTCTTCTCCGGCTGGGCGGCACTTCTAGTGATGGGCATGCTCGACTCGTATTTCACCGATGCGCCCTGGCGCATCTGGTTCATGCTGATGCTGGCGATCCTGCTCGCCTTCCGCACCTCGGTGCATCCGGCGTCGGCCGAAGTTTGACGGTCTACCCCGGTCCGACTACAATCCTCGCACGTACCCGCTCGATCCGACGTGAGACCCACGATGAACCGTGCAACGCCCGTTTACGATTCGGCCAGCAAGCTCTCGGCGGGCTTGGAGGAGATCCGCCAAGTCGTGCGCTACCGCGACCTGGTGTACCAGCTCGTGCGCCGCGACATCCTGACCCGCTACAAGCGCTCGGTCTTGGGCGTGGCCTGGACGATGCTCAACCCGCTGGGCACGATGGTGGTGCTTGCGCTTGCCTTCTCGCAGGTCTTCGGCGCTACCCCCGGCTACGCGGCCTACGTGCTGAGCGGGCTGATCGTCTGGTCCTTCTTCAGCCAGACGACGACCGCGGCCATGTACAGCATCATCTGGGGCAGTTCGCTGATCCACC
>JAPLGX010000265.1 GCA_026389925.1 Chloroflexota bacterium | reverse complement strand
GGCGTTGACAACCAGGTAGTGCGGGACGACGTCTTTGGGCAGGAAAGCCCACTTGAGGCCGGTCGGGAAGCCCGCCCCGCCCCGCCCGCGCAGGCCGGAGGCTTTGACCACCTCCTGCACCTGCGCCGGGGTCTGGCTCGTCACGGCTTTGCGCAGCGCCTCGAACCCGCCGTGCGCCAGGTAGACCTCAATCTTGTCGATATCCGCGATGTCGCGGTGACGCAGCAGGATATGCTCGCTCATGCGATCCACCGCCCTGCAGCCAGGATGGGGCGCCGACGGGGGCTCATGCCTTCGGCTCCCTGGAGGCGCGGCGCAAATCATCGATCAGGCGCATGGCCGAGTCCTCAGTCTGTTTCTCGTGATAGTGGATGCCCTGGGCATCCTGCACTTGCAGCACGGGCGCTTTGTCGCAGCCGGCCAGGCACATCACCTCTTCGACCATGAACAGCCCGTCGGGGGTCACTTCGCCCAGGCGCACGCCGAGGTTGGCGCACAGCTTCTTGGCCAGGTCCTCGCCGCCGCACAGCGCGCATGGAAGGTCGGTGCATACCTGCAGCGTGTGGCGCCCCGCCGGCTGCGAGTGATAGAGCGTGTAGAACCCGGCCACCGTGCCCACCTCGGTGGGCGTGATGCCGCTCAGCTCGGCCACTTCTTCGAGCGCCGCGCGCGTGATGTAGCCGTACTCGCGCTGCGCCAGGTGCAAGAGCGGCATCACCGCTGAACGTTTGCGCTCGGCCGGGTACTTCTCGAGCAGGCTGCGGATCTCGTCCGCGTACTTGTCTGCCAGCATCCGTCTCAATCCTATCTGCCGCTAGCGGTCCACATCGCCCAGCACGATATCCAGGCTGCCGATAATGCCGACCAGATCCGCCACTAGGTGGCCCTTAGCCAGGATCGGCAGCGCCGAAATGTTCATAAAAGAAGGCGTGCGCCAGTAGACGCGCTGCGCCTTGGGCCCGCCGTTGCCTTCGAGATAGACTCCCAGCTCGCCGCGCGGGCTCTCGACGGCCGAGTAGACCGCACCGCGCGGGGCATCGAAGCCCTCGGTCCACAGCTTGAAGTGGTGGATGAGGGACTCCATGCTCTGGCCGAGTTCCGAGCGCGGCGGCGGGACGAACTTGCGGTTGGCGGATTGCACCGGCCCGCGCGGCAGCGTATTGAGCGCCTGCTCGACGATGCGCAGGCTTTGCGGCATCTCCGCCATGCGCACCCGGTAGCGGTCGTACACGTCGCCCTTGCTGCCCAGCGGCACCTCGAAATCGTATTGCTCGTAGCCCGAGTAAGGCATGGCCTTGCGCAGGTCGTAGTTCACGCCCGAGCCGCGCAGCGCCCCGCCGGTCAGGCCGGCCTGCAGCGCCGCTTCGCCCGAGATCACCCCGATGCCGCGCGTCCGGTCGATGAACAGCGGGTTTTTCGTCAGCAGCCGTTCGTACTGCTGCAGGCGGCGCGGGAAGATCTTGATGAATTCGCGCACAGCCGGCTCGAACTCGGAGGGCACATCCCGCCACAACCCGCCGGGGCGGATGTAGGAGGTCATCATGCGCTGGCCCGAGACCATTTCGAGGATATCGAGGATGATCTCGCGCTCGCGGAAGCAGTACAAGAACACGGACATAGCCGCCAGATCGAGGGCGTGCGTGCCCAGCCACACCAGATGGGAGGCGATGCGCTGCAACTCGGTCAGGATGACGCGGAGGGCCTGCGCCCGCGGCGGCACGTCCAGCCCCACCAGCTTCTCCACCGCCAGCGCGTAGGCCAGGTTATTGCCCACGTTGTTCATGTAGTCGAGGCGGTCGGTCATCACCAGCGCCTTGATGTAGGTCTTGGCTTCCATGTTCTTTTCGACGCCGGTGTGCAGGAAGCCGATATCCGGAATGCAGGTGATGATGCGTTCGCCGTCGAGCTCGAGGATCAGGCGCAGCACGCCGTGCGTGGAAGGGTGCTGCGGCCCCATGTTGAGGATGACGGTCTCGCCGCTGATCGCGCGCTCCGAAACCAGATGGCGGTATTCGGCCAGGCGCGGATCGTCGAAGGGCGCTGTCTCGGGCATCATCCCGCTTTCGGTCACGGATGCTTCGGGCGGCATGGGCGGCACGCGGCGACCGGACTCATTCTTTGGCATAGGGCTTCTTCCGGTCGATCTCATCGAAGTTAAAAGTGAACTGGACCTCTTCATAGCCCAGCGGGTAATCCTTGCGCAGCGGGTGCCCTTGCCAATCGGCCGGCATGAGCAGCCGGCGCAAATCCGGGTGGCCCGAGAAGCGGATGCCGAACATGTCGTAGATCTCGCGCTCGTGCCAGTTGGCGCTGGGGAAGACCTCCACCACACTCGCCACGCTTGGCGCGTCGCCCTCCAGGCGAAGGAGCAATCGCAGGCTCAGGCCTTTTTCCAGCGAGTGCAACTGGTAGATCACTGCGAAGCGCGGCTCGTCAGGCCAGTAATCCACCGCCGTCTGCCCGGCTAGGCGTGTGAACATGAGCGCGGGCGCGTCGCGCACGGCGCGGCAGGCCGCCACGATGCGCGCCGGGTCGATCTCCACCGTCGTCTCGCCGCGGAACTCGGTCACCGTGCGCACGCCCTCGCCCAGCGCGGCGCGCAGCACGTTCAGCGCTTCGTCCAATCCACTCATCGTCATTCCTCGCCCGGCCCCGAGCACGCGCAACCGCTCCGCGGCGCCTCGCATGATCGCCGCCCGCCGTGGGCTCGACGTGCGCTATGCGTGCGCAGCGAGCTTCTCCTTTTCCACTTTGTGGTGAAGCGTGATGATCCCGTGAATGAGCGCCTCCGGGCGCGGCGGGCAGCCGGCCACGTACACATCCACCGGCACCACCTCATCCACGCCCTGGACGATGGCGTAGTTGTTGAAGATGCCGCCGCACGAAGCGCAGTCGCCCATCGCAATGACCCACTTGGGGTCGGGCATCTGGTCGTACAGCCGGCGCAACACCGGCGCCATCTTGCGCGTCACGCGCCCGGCCACAATCATCAAGTCCGATTGGCGCGGGCTGGCGCGCATGAGCTCCATCCCAAAGCGGCTCAGGTCATAGTGGGAGGCCTGAGCGCTCATCATCTCGATCGCGCAACATGCCAGGCCGAAGAGCATCGGCCACATGGCGCGCGTGCGGCTCCAATTGACCGCCTTCTCGAGCGTCAGGGTCACCAGGCCCAGATCGCCGAGTTTGGCCTCTATTCCCATTCCAACGCTCCCTTCTTCCAGGCGTACGCCAACCCCACCAGTAAGATCAGCACGAACACACCCATCTCGACCAGCCCGAAAAGGCCCAGGCTGCGGAAGACCACCGCCCAGGGCAGGAAGAAGACGATTTCGATGTCGAACAGGATGAAGAGTACGGCGGTGAGGTAGAAGCGCACCGGCATGCGGCGCGTTCCCGGGCCGATGGGCAGCATGCCCGATTCGTAGGGCAGGCCTTTCATGCGCGTCGGGCGGCGCGGGCCGAACAGGACTCCGAGCAACTCAGCAATCGCGCCGACCGCTGTTGCCACGATCAGCAATACGATCAGCGGGAAGTACTCCTGAAACATCCGCCCTCTCCGTTCTCCCAGTGATTCAGCCCGTTTCTCGCCCAGGCGAGTTCGTAGAGTTTATCACGAGCATTTTGACCTGTCAATATCTAATATGTCTCCAATCGCAATACGTGCAATTGCGGTTGCACACTCGTTAAAGATCGCACACAACTAGTGACACAATACGCAAGCTTTGAAAAGCGGGGCCTCGCCTCTGCAATCGCACGCGTCTTGCCTGGCGGGGACTTGGCCTCTTTGAGGCATCGACCCGAATCGCTGGCGATGGGCCCTGTTGGTAATCGCGGTCACTTGGGGTGGTCTAAGCGTGCGAGGCAACGTTTCGCTCGCCGTTGTGCCATGCGGCTCAAGTCGTTTGCCCGCATCACAACCCGGCCAACAGGTCGGCGATCTCCTCCGGGTGCCGCGCGACGCGTGCCCCGGCAGCTTCCAGGGCTTTGATCTTCTCGGCGGCCGTGCCCGTTCCCCCCTCGACAATTGCGCCGGCATGCCCCATGCGCTTGCCGGGCGGCGCGGTCTGCCCGGCGATGAAGGCCACCACGGGTTTGGTCAGCCGGTCGGCGATGAACTCCGCCGCGCGCTCCTCGTCGTTGCCGCCGATCTCGCCGATGAGCACGATCTTGTCGGTATGCGGATCCTCCTCGAAGAGCTCGAGGGTTTCGAGGAAGCCCAGCCCGTGGACCGGGTCGCCGCCGATGCCCACGCAGGTGGATTGCCCCACGCCGCGCTGCGTGAGCGCGTGGATGACTTCGTAGGTGAGTGTGCCTGAGCGCGAGACGACACCGACGTTGCCGGGGCGGGCAACGTGCCCGGGGATGATCCCCACCTTGGTCTCGCCCGGCGTGAGCAGCCCCGGGCAGTTGGGGCCGATCAGGCGCACCTGCTTTTCGTCCAAATACTTGCGCACGCGCATCATGTCTTGCACGGGGATGCCTTCGGTAATGCAAACCACCAGGGCGATGCCCGCATCCGCCGCCTCCAGTATGGCATCCGGCGCGGCGCGAGCCGGCACGAAGATGATCGAGCAATCGGCGCCGGTGGCTTCCACCGCGCTGCTCACCGTGTCGAAGATGGGCACCTTGCCCGAGACGACCCACTCGCCGCCTTTGCCCGGCCGGACGCCCGCCACCACGCGGGTGCCGTAGACCAGCATCTGCTCGGTGTGGAATAGCCCTTCGTGGCCGGTGATGCCTTGCACGACGACGTTAGTATTCTTGTTGACCAGGATGCTCATGGGCTGTATGCCACCCTCGGGTGCCGCCGGCTTATGCGGCGTGGTGCGCCGCCAGTTCCACCGCTTTGCGCGCCGCCTCGCTCAACGTCGTGGCGGTTTCCATCTTGGCGCTGGCCAGCAGGCGCCGGCCTTCGGCCTCGTTCGTCCCCACCAGGCGCACCACCATCGGCACCGGGCTCTTCACCGTCTCGAGCGCCGCGAGAATGCCTCGTGCCACCTCGTCGCAGCGCGTAATGCCGCCGAAGATGTTGAACAGGATCGCATGCACCCCCGGATCCGAGAGGAGGATGCGCAGCGCGGCGGCCACCTTGTCGGAACCGGCTCCACCGCCGATATCCAGGAAGTTGGCCGGCTTGCCGCCGCTGAGCTTGATGATGTCCATCGTCGCCATGGCCAGCCCGGCGCCGTTCACCATGCAGCCGATGTCCCCGTCCATGGCGACGTACGAGAGCCCGTACTTGCGCGCCTCCACTTCCACGGGCGCTTCTTCATCGATATCGCGCAGCTCGGCCAGGTCCTGATGGCGGAAGAGGGCGTTGTCGTCGAGCACCATCTTGCCGTCCAGTGCAATCAGGCGTTGATCGTCGGTGATGACCAGCGGGTTGATCTCGGCCAGCGTGGCGTCGCAGGCGACATAGGCCTGGTACAGCCCGCGCGCGACCTGCACGAAAGTCTTCCAATGATCGCGCGGCAAGCCAATGCGCGTGGCAATCTCCCGCGCCTGATACTCGCGCAGCCCGAGCAGCGGGTGCACCAGCATGCGCACGATCTTCGCGGGTGTGTCGTGCGCCACGTGCTCGATCTCCACCCCGCCCTCGGCCGAGGCCACCATTACCGGGCGGCGTGCGCTGCGATCGTTAGTGACCGCCAGGTAGAGCTCGGTCGTGATGGCGGCGGCCTCGTCCACTAACACGCGCCGCACGGGCAGCCCTTTGATCTGCATGCCCAGGATCTGGGTGGCCAGCTCTTCCGCCTCGGCCGGAGTGCGCGCCAGGCGGATGCCGCCCGCTTTGCCGCGCCCGCCGACTAACACTTGCGCTTTGACCACGACCCGTCCACCGAGCTCCTCGGCGATCTCCTTGGCCGTGGCGGCAGTGGAGGCCACTCGCCCGCGTGGAATCGGGATACCGTTTTGGGCGAAGATTTGTTTGGACTGGTATTCGTGGAGTCGCATGCGTGCTCCCGAGGTCTCCGGATGGGAACACAGCGCATTATACCAGCCGCAATGGTCGCGTTTTGGTTTCTGGCCAGATGGCCCCGGCGCATTCGTTCATCGACGAGGGGGCATGCGGCCGCGGTGCGAGCGATATAATCGCGCCACCATCCCGCGATTGCCCCCTGGCGTGAGGTCGAAATGCCCCAACCCCTAGTCGAGTGCGTGCCCAACTTCTCCGACGGCCGGCGGCCGGAGGTCATCGCGGCCATCCGCGATGCCATCCGCACCGTTGCCGGAGTGGTCGTGCTTGATACGCACAGCGACGCCGATCACAACCGCACGGTGCTCACCTTTGTCGCGCCGCCCGAGGCGGCGCTGGAGGCGGCGCTGGCCGGCACGAAGCGCGCCGCCGAGTTGATCGACATGACCCATCACAGCGGAGCCCACCCGCGCATCGGCGCAACCGATGTGGTGCCTTTCATCCCGCTGCAGGGCATCACCCTGGCCGAGTGCGTCCAATTGGCGCGCAGGCTCGGGCGGCGCATCGCCGATGAACTGGGCATCCCGGTTTACTTGTACGAGGCCGCAGCCAGCCGCCCCGAGCGTCAGAACCTGGAGGCTGTGCGCGAGGGGCAGATCGAGGCCCTGCGCGCGGAGATCGCCACCCGCCCCGAGCGCGCGCCGGATTTCGGCCCGGCGCACATCGGCCCGGCCGGCGCCACCGTGGTCGGCGCCCGCCCGCCGCTCATTGCCTACAAGGCGCAGGTCTCGCTCAACCTGACCGATTACCCGCCGACGCCGATGGCACGCGTCCCCGCGGCTGTGCGGCGCGAGGCCGCGCGCCTCGGCGCGCGAGTCATGCGCAGTGAGGTGGTGGGCCTCTTGCCGCAAGCCGCGCTGGTGGATGCCGCCGCCTGGTACATGCAGATCGACAGCCTCTCCTCGCAGCAACTCATCGAGCGCCGGCTGCAGGAACCGGAGACGGCTGCACGCCTGGCGCCGAAAGAAACCGGGTTTCTTGACGCGCTGGCGACCAGCACGCCGGCCCCCGGTGGCGGCTCTGCTGCGGCGTACGCGGCCGCCATGGCGGCCGCACTGCTGGCCATGGTGGCGCGGCTGACGGTCGATCGCAAGAAGTATGCTGCGGTGCGCGAGGAGATGCTCAGCCTGCTCGCGGAGGTCGAGACCTTGCGGCCGGCCATGCAATCTGCGGTGAACGAGGATGCAGCCGCCTTCGAGGCGGTGATGGCGGCCCGCCGCCTTCCCAAAGGAAGCTCCGAACAGAATCTCGCCGCCGCCCAGGCGCTGCGCGCCGCCACCCTTCGCGCGGCCGAGGTGCCGTTGGGTGTCGCACGTAGCGCCGCGCGCCTGCTCGAGCTGGCCCTGTCGGCCGCCGAGCGCGCCAACGCCGCGACGATAACCGACGCGGGCAGTGCAGGCCACATGGCCAACGCGGCGCTCCAGGCGGCGCTGCTCAATGTGCGGGTCAACGCCCTCTCGTTAGGCGATGATCCGCAGGCGCATGCTTTCTCGAGCCAGGCCGATCACCTTCAGGCACGCAGCGCAGACCTATTAGCCAAGATGCAACGGGCCGCGCAGGCGCGAATGAGCGCTGGCTAGGCGGACGCTGCGCCTGCACCCTATGCGATATCTCGCACGTACGCTCGCTCAGCCCGTGCCGAGGAGAACCGTCGCCTCGCTCTGCGCTGTTTCCCTTCTCCTTGGCGCATGCGCCTTGGCCCCACAGGCGGCGCCGACTCCGGCATCTCCCGCGCTCGAGCCCACCCGCACGCTAGGTGCCACCATGTGCTCGCCCAGACAATGCGCAACCGCCACCGTCAATTCGCCGACCACCGCGCCAACGGTCCCTGCGGCCGCGACGCCAACCCAGCCGGACGCATCTCCCGCATGTTTCTTCCTGAGCCTCGGATGGCCGACGACACAGCCGGGTGCCTCGATCGATAACACTTACCGTTTCGGCTCGACGCAAGAGGGTCAACGCGAGCCGCACCACGGAGTCGAGATTCCCAGCCACGCCGGCACACCGATCGTTGCGCCTGCCGCAGGTCGCGTGGAGTTCGCCGGCGAAGATCGCAAGGAACAGCTCGGCCCCTACACCGGCTTCTATGGAAACGTCGTCGTCCTGGCGCTCGACACACCGCCGGCCGAGGGTCCGGTCTTGTTGCTTTTCGGCCATCTATCCAAGATCAACGTGCGCACCGGGCAAAGGGTAGGCGCCGGCGATACGCTGGGCCTGGTTGGCTCTTCGGGCGTCGCCATCGGCGCCCACCTGCATTTCGAGGTTCGGGTGGGCGCCAACCGCTATGACGCCGTAGACAACCCGGAATTGTGGCTCGTACCGCGGCTGGCGGGTGGAGGGGCCGCGGGCGTGCTGGCGGGGCGCGTGGTTGATCGCTCGGGCACCCCGGCCCACGGGCAGCAGGTCACCGTCCGCCGCCTGGATAACGGGACGAATGGCCCTCGCACCTACTTCCTCGACACGTATGACTTTGAGGCCGACACCCCGGGGAGCAACCGCGTGCTGCGCGAGAACTTCGTTCTCTCGGGCCTACCGCCGGGTGACTACGAAGTGGCGGCCTTCTCGCCCTCGCTGCGCCAACAACGAGTGCATGTCGTTGCGGGCGTCATCACCTGGGTGGCTTTCGAGCCGGGCGAGACGCCGCCAGCATGTGCGAGATGAGCACCGACGACGATTTGCCAGGCCGCGTATCGGCCACTCGCGGATGGTTGCGGCGAGCCCACCGGCCGCTGGGCATCCCCACGCGCGGCAAGACGACCTCCGGCCGCCTGCGCCGATCTATTCCTCAGCCTGGCCTACCCCTTCGCGCTGCGCAATCTGCGCGTGCCGATGGTCGACCTGGGCTACGGCGCGTCGCCCGTCACCACGCTCGAGAGCCTGGAGTACCTGCGAGTCCTGAACCCTTCACTGCGGCTGATCGGCGTCGAGATCGATCCCGACCGCGTGCGCGAGGCACTCCCCTACGCGCAGCTGGGCCTCGAATTCTGCCTGGGTGGGTTCAACTTGCCGCTCGGGGCGGACGAGTCGGCCGGAGTCATCCGCGCGATGAATGTGCTGCGCCAATATCCGGAGCAGGAGTATGCCCGATCGCTTGCGCTGTTGGGCAGCTACCTCGGCCCGGCTGGGATTCTGCTGGAGGGGACGAGCGACCCGCCAGGCAACATGATGGCGCTCAACCTCTACCTGCGCGGCGGCGGCTTTCTGCTGCACGACGGCCTGGCGCTGATCGCCAACTTGCGGCGCCCCTTTTCCCCGCGCCAACTCCAGGCCATCCTCCCCAAGAACTACATCCATCACCTCGAGCCGGGCAGCCCGCTGGATGCCTTCTTCGGTGCCTGGAGCGCGTGCTGGCAGCGGGCGATCCAGACGCAGGTGCACGATCCACGCAGGCTTTTCGCCGAGGCCGCGCGCTGGCTGCATGAGGAGCACGGTTATCACCTCTCAGCGCGGCCGGGCTTCTTGCGGCGCGGCATCCTGCTCCTGCATTCCGTTCCCGGCGAGGCCCAGGCTCCCCTGGCGCTGGCTCGTATGCGATGACCAGCGCAGCCCATGCTTCGCAGATGACGACAATCGAGTAGGGAGGATGGGTTGCCCGCTCTCCCTCCCTGGCCTGACCACCCGGGGCGGGCTTGCCTTCGGCTACGCTGGGGGCCATCTCCCCGCGAGAAGGACTTCCACCTTCCAAGTCAGCGCCCGTGCTGGGCGCGCTGTTTCTTGTGCATGCGCGGATCTGGGTGCGGCTGGGCTATTCGGCCACGGTGTTGGGCGCGGCGGCCAGATCCTCGCTCGGCAGCTCGGCCGCGGCCTTGTAACCCGTCCCAGCCGGGATCAGCTTACCGATGATCACATTCTCCTTAAGCCCCAGCAGCGGGTCGACGCGCCCCTCGATCGCGGCGCCCGCCAGCACTTTGATCGTATGCTGGAAGGAGGATGCCGAGAGGAACGAGTCGGTCGAAAGCGAGGCCTTGGTCACCCCCAAGAGAACCGGTGCGGCCGTGGCCGGCTGCTTGCCCTCCGAGAGCTGCTTCTCATTCACGTCCTGCAGGTGCAGCCGCTCGACCAGCTCGCCGGGCAGATAGTCGGTGTCGCCCGGGCGCACGATCTGCACCTTGGCCAGCATCTTGCGCAATACCACTTCGAAGTGCTTGTCGTTGATGTTCTGGCCCTGGGCACGGTAGACCTTCTGGATTTCGGTCAAAAGGTACAGCAGGCAGGCCTCGCGGCCCTGCAACCGCAGGATGCGGTGCGGGTTGAGCGCGCCTTCGGTCAGGTTCTGCCCCGCCTCCACACGCTGGCCTTCGGTTGCCACCAGTCGCGCGCCGGTCGGAATGTCATACTCGGCGTCTTCGCGGCGTTCGTACGTCACGGTCACTTTGTGCTCACGCAGGCGCAGCTTGCCCGCATGCTCGGCAGTGATTTCCGCCTCGCCGCGCGTCGCGATCATCGCCCCGGCTTCGACCGAGATGCCATCCTCGACCTTGAGCGACCAGTTGCCCGGCACCTGGTATTCGTCTTTGAGGATTTCACTGTTGACCACGCGCACCGTGCGCTGCCCGCCTTCGCTGCGGTGCAGCTCGATCACGCCGCCCAGTTCGCTCACCACGGCTTCGCCCTTCGGCCGCTTGCGTGCCTCGAACAACTCCTCGACCCGCGGCAAGCCGGAGGTGATGTCGCCCCCGGCGGCCACACCGCCGGTATGGAAGGTGCGCAGGGTGAGTTGGGTGCCCGGCTCACCGATGGATTGCGCGGCCACGATACCCACCGCCGAGCCCATATCCACCAGCGCCCCGCGCCCCAGGTCGAGCCCGAAGCACATCTGGCACAAGCCGTGGCGCATGGAGCACGTGAGCGGCGAGCGCACCACCACTTCCTCGAGCCCGGTTGCCGCGATGCTCCGCGCCTGTTCCAACGTGACCAGCTCGTTGCGGCTCACGATGAGTTCGCCGGTTTGCGGGTCGGCGATCTTGCGCGCCGCGATGCGTCCAAACAGGCGCGATTCAAACGTCTGCCCGGCCACGTCATCTTTGCGGCGCATGTGGATGCCGTCGTCGGTGCCGCAGTCGTGGTCGGTGATGATCACGTCCTGGGCGATATCCACCAGGCGGCGGGTCAGGTAGCCGGCATCGGCCGTGCGCAGCGCCGTATCGGCCAAGCCCTTGCACGCGCCGTGGGTGGAGATGAAGTACTCGAGGGCCGTCAGCCCGTCGCGGAAGTTGGAGCGGATGGGCAGCGGGATAATGCGCCCGGCCGGGTCGGCCATCAGGCCGCGCATGCCCGCGAGCTGCGAGATGGGCCCGAAACCGCCCTTGGTCGCGCCCGAGAGCGCCATCGTGCTCAGGTTGCCGGTCGGATCCATAAAGCGCTTGACCGCATCCGAGACCGAGGTCACGGCGCGCTGCCACAACTCGATGATGCGTTCGTTCTGCTCCTGTTCGGTCAGCAGGCCGCGGCGGTAGTCACGCTCGATCAGCCCTTGTTCTTCAAGGGCCTTGTTGATGATCTCCTGCTTCTGCGGCGGCACGGTGATATCGGAAACGGCGATGGTCGTGCCGGAACGCGTGGCGTACTGGAACCCGACGTCCTTGATGCTGTCCACCACGCCAATGGTCGCTTCCGACCCGAGCACCTGGTACGACTGGGACACGAGGCGCTGCAGCGAGCCCTTCTCGAGCACCTGGTTAACGAAGCGCATGGCCTCGGGCAGGATCAGGTTGAAGAGCACGCGGCCAACGGTGGTCTCCATCACCCGCCGCTGGCTGCGCTGGTAGCGTTCGCCCTTTTCGTTGTACCAGGTCGCCGTTTGCACGCGAATCGGCATGTGCAACGAGATCTTGCCCAGGCGATAGGCCAGTTCCACTTCGTCGAGGCCTGAGTAGGAGTGGCGCTTGCCGCCCAGGCTGGCGTCGAGGCGGGCGTCGGCCATCGTCAGGTAGTACACGCCCAATACCATGTCTTTGGTGGGGCCCACCACCGGCTCGCCGTCGGCCGGCTTGAGCAGGTTGCGTGTGGAGAGCATCAGCGTGCGCGCCTCTTCCACGGCGCGCTCCGAGAGCGGCACGTGCACGGCCATCTGGTCGCCGTCGAAATCGGCGTTGAACGCAGCGCACACCAGCGGATGAATGTGGATGGCCTTGCCTTCCACCAGCACCGGCTCGAAGGCCTGGATTCCCAGGCGGTGCAGCGTGGGCGCGCGGTTGAGCAACACCGGCCGGTCGCCGATGACCTCTTCCAGCACCTCCCACACTTCCGGGCGCTCGCGCTCGATGAAGCGCCGCGCGCCCTTGACGTTGTTGGCGTATCCGTAAGCCACAAGTTTTGCGATGACAAACGGCCGGTAGAGCTCGAGGGCCATCACCTTGGGCAGCCCACACTGGTAGAGCTTGAGCTTGGGGCCGACCACGATCACCGAGCGGCCCGAATAGTCGACGCGCTTGCCCAAGAGGTTGCGGCGGAAGCGGCCCTTCTTGCCCTTGAGCATATCGGAGAGCGACTTCAGTTCGCGCCGCCCGCGCCGCGAGAGGGCCTTGCCGCGCTGCGAGTTGTCGATGAGCGAATCGACCGCCTCCTGCAGCATGCGCTTCTCATTGCGCACGATGACATCCGGCGCGCCGAGCTCGATCAGGCGCTTGAGGCGGTTGTTGCGGTTGATCACCCGGCGGTACAGGTCGTTCAGGTCGGAGGTCGCAAAGCGCCCGCCATCCAGCTGCACCATCGGGCGCAATTCAGGCGGGATAACCGGCAGCACGGTCAGGATCATCCACTCGGCGCGGTTGCCCGAGCGGCGGAAAGCTTCCACCACCTTGAGGCGCTTGGTGGCTTTCTTCTTGCGCTGCTTGGATTTGGTCGTGCGCACCTCGCGCCATAGGCTCTCGGCCATCTTGTCCATGTCGAGGTTGCGCAGGATTTCGTAAAACGCCTCGGCACCCATCTCGGCGCGGAACACCTGCCCCCAGCGCGTCTTCAGCTCGCGATAGCGGCTCTCGCCAATGAACGAGAGCGGCTGGATCTCAAGCAGCTCTTCGCGCTCCTTGACCAGCGCCTCGCGCGTCGACTGCGCCTGGTCCTCGAGCTGGTTGCGCAGCGCGATCAGGCTCTCTTCGGCCTCGGCCCGCACCTTGTCCATCTCGCCCTTGATCTTTTCGATGGCGCGGTCGCGCTTTTCTTTCAGTTCACCTTCGATCTCTTCCAGGCGGGATTTGACCGCCTTTTGCAGGATCGAGAGGTGCTTGGGGCCGATGGTTGTGCCCTTGTCGGCAATTTGCGTGCGCGTGGCTTCGAACTCGATGGGCACGCGGATGGTCGAGCCCTGCTTCTCGCGCAGCGCCGTTTCCATCTTCTGCCCCTCTCTGATGAGGGGGTCGAGCCGCTCGCTGACATCCTCGTCGAACTTCTCGCGCGTGCGCTGGATGCGCGAATCGAGCTCGGCCAGACGGCGGTCGCGCGAGGTTTTCACCTGGGCGATCTTCTGATTGATCTCTTCGCCCTGGCGGCGCTCTACGCGCTCCACCTCTTCATCCAGGCGGCGCAGCGCCTTCTGGCGCGCATCCTCGTCCACCTGGGTGATGACGTATTGCGCGAAGTACAGCACGCGGTCGAGGTTGCGGCGTGAGATATCGAGCAGCAGACCCAGGTACGAGGGCACGCGGCGCGTGTACCACACGTGCGCCACCGGCGCGGCCAACTCGATGTGGCCCATCCGCTCGCGCCGCACCGAGGAGCGCGTGACCTCCACGCCACACTTGTCGCAAATTACACCGCGATGGCGGATGTTCTTGTACTTGCCGCAATAGCATTGCCAGTCGCGCGTGGGGCCAAAGATGGCTTCGTCGAAGAGACCGTCCTTCTCGGGGCGCAGGCGGCGATAGTTGATCGTCTCCGGCCGCAATACCTCGCCATACGACCAGCTGCGAATAGTTTCGGGGGAGGCCAGACTCACTCGGATCGCACTGATGCTCTTGGATTCCACGCTTCACTCTCCGGGGATGCTGGGCGCACGGCAACCAGGCGAACGCATGTTCATCTTTAGCAGGCAAAGCGAAACCGGCGCGTGGGGCGTGCCCAAGCGCGATTTCGCTGGTTGGCTTCTGAAACTGTAATTATAGACCAAGCGTTGGGCATGGTCAAGATCAGGAATCGGCCGGAAACGAAGCCTTTCGCTCAGGTCGCCCCCAGGCCCGGGCCGCCGCAAGTGAGGCCGGGAGCGGGGTTCGCCGGTGCGCCCGATTCGCGTTCTGGGGGGCGAGCGGGCGCTCTCCGCCTCTAGGAGTCTGTCGGAGTAATCGGTCGTAGAAGGTGACTTCCCTTAGAACGCACCCTTTCCGGTGAGGAAGTGGGAAGCGCACCCCATCACCAATCCCAAATCTC
>JAPLGX010000356.1 GCA_026389925.1 Chloroflexota bacterium | reverse complement strand
GTGAACAAGACGGTGGGATATGCATTGGATAGCAGGGACCCTGTAGCCACGCTAGCCAAGAAGGTGGGGACGGAGGTGCCTCTGTTCAAAGGCCGCGTCAATCGCACCTCGAATTCCTTGCCGCGATCCTCGGCCAACGTCATCACTCTCAACACGCTCGTGGAGTGCACGAGAGTGCTGGCCGCGGCATGGTTGGGAGTGCAGGATCGGAGGAAGCTCGAGCTTGCCGTTGGCGAGGATCAGAGTCGCGTTCTCGATGCCGCAATTGCGGCGTGGTCGGGCATCATCGCGCCGTTTCAAGCGCACTGGCAACCCGTCCTCGACGCGGAACCCGGGGCAACTGGTCGACTGAGAGATGACTACGTGTTCCCGCACGGGCTTGGGTGGCTAGTGCTTGCGACGCTCGCCGGAGAATTGTTTCGTGGCAACGCAGGGGACTGGCCGGCCCGGTTCGCGCAGGCCACCGCGTCTGTTGACTGGTCGAGAAACAACAAGCAGTGGGAGGGAATCGCGACTCTTCGGGGTTCCGTGAACAACACCGCTCCCGCCGTCAAAGCGACAACGATGTACCTGCTTGATAGGTGCTCCATTACTGCAAGAGGGTAGCTCAACTCCCACTGGGCATAACCTCTTTGGCAGAGGCCATTGGCCTTCTCCGTTGGCGCCTCGTGCTTGCTCTTGCCGCGCAGCCCAGTAGTGTTCCTGCCGACTGTCTGTGAGTGCGTCTAGGGATCCGGGAGCATGGAGATTGTTCCAATGGAATCGGAGAATGCCGCGCAGACTCAGCGTGTAACCATTCCTCCCCAGGGCGCCGACGAGCAAGAAGCGAGGAGAGTACTGCAAGATCTTACCGACGATTCAGTGGAGTTGGACGCGCTTCTTGCCCTCAGCCAGCGATCCCTCGAGGGAGTTATTCACCTTACTGAGCATGAGGATGAGAAGGCTAATCGCGTAGTCACCGCAATGGCATTCCTCTCCGCGTTCGCAGGTGCGCTCTTTGTGGGTGCGCTCCCGTACCAGAATGGCGTGCTGGGTTTGGTGTTCTGCCTGTACTGTCTCCTTCTGGCGGCTGGCACCGCTCTTGTAGTTTTCGCCATTCGGCCTCGATTTGAGTTTGCGTGGTCCTGGAAAGCGAGAACCTGGTGGCAGCGACGCTGGAAGTGGTGGACGAAGACCCCAGCCCCTTGGGTCAAGGGCACCGAGTCACCCCTGTTTGGCCCCCGCATTGCGTCGCGCACCGCTGTAGAGTGGGCCAAGGAGTTTGCCGACTGCCTAGGGCCAGACCCGGCGCAGAACACTGGTCGCTTGAAGGCTTGGTACGTGCGGCATTCAGTTTTCGAAACGCATCTCGTGTCCAGGAAGATCGAGTGGAAGCTTCGGATGCTACGCCCAGGCGTGTTCTTGCTCTTTCTGTCCGCCCTGACGCTTCTCGTGTGGGCGCCCTGGTCAGCGTACGAGGCTACTCTCGGTCGCCAGCGGCAGGCGCCACCAATTGCAGCCGCTGCCAGGCTCTCGCAGGATTCAATGGCAGGCGCATCGACAGCAGCACGGGGTAGCCAGCAACAGAGGAGTGACGGTGATTCGTCGAGGCGTTCGACCTCGCCATCGAGTGCTCGTCGTAACTGACGCCGACAACACACTCTGGGACACTGATCGCGTCTATGCGCGGGCCCAAGTGGGGCTCCTCACAAGAGTCGCAGGCGCTCTGGGGATCAAGCCGTCCTCCAAGGACTCGCTTCGTCTTGTTCGGGAGGCCGATCAGGCGATTGCAGCATCGCATCCTCAGCACTTGAGATACCCACCGGCGCTGCTTGTCGAGGCTCTCGCTGGATTCATGGGACCCCGTCCCCGAAGGCTCGACTCGGGCGAAGTGAAGGCCATCGTCGCGAGGTTCATCCGGGATTTGCAGGCTACACCCCGTCTGCGCAAAGGTGCCACAGCGGGACTACGTTGGCTGTCCGGACATGACTGCACGGTTATCGTTGCGACAGAAGGAGATCGTCGGCGCTGTGCCCGACTACTACGACACCACGGCCTGGCTCGTTTCGTTGACTCTTGCGTGAGCGGAACCAAGTCACCTGCCTTCTTCAGAACACTTCGGCGACTGCATGAATGCCGAGCGCTACCTTGTGTGGCTGTCGGAGACCAAATCGACCGCGACGTCGAGTTCGCAGCTCGGGCCGGATACACCACGGTTCATCTTCCGGGTCGGTTCAGACCGCGTTGGGTACGCGGACGGCCACTTCGAGCGGACTACGTGATCGAGTCATTCGACGAGATCGCGGCTGTGGTCCGTCGACTCTAGACAATGCGGAACACGCTGCTGCTTGCTTG
>JAPLGX010000432.1 GCA_026389925.1 Chloroflexota bacterium | reverse complement strand
CATGTATCGCCGCGAGGAGCAGCAAGCCGCGAAGAGCCGCAGCCTGCCCGAGGGCGTGAAGAATATCGGTCAATGGATGTACACCCGCAAGTTCAACGCCGCCTTCTCGAAGGAGATGAGCCGCTCGGTGCGGGCGATGATGAGGGCGTGGGCCGGTACGTAGGAGCACATCGGCGGCCGGTACATTCCTATGGGTCAACGCTGTCAACCGCCTGCGAACTGATCAGCTGCGGTCCGCCGAATCCCACGGATTCCCTTGAGCGGTCGTCCATCGGAGGTTGGTGCCTGCAAGCAGGTCGCAATCGGCTGGAAGTGGAGACATGGCGGCACGGGGTGCTCGGACGCCCTTGCACCACGCCGCCCTGCAAGCACCCAGCGAGCTTGGTCGCACGCGGCACGCGACTCGTCGTCGAGCCAAACCTGTACGCAGCCGGCCCAAGCCCCCCTTGGTGTGTGTTGCACGCTCCATCCGGCGATCTGGCGCTGCCGGCGCAATTCCTTACCTTCTTCGCAAGCGATCCATCGGTTCAGCCCGACAAAGGCCACCCCCATTGCCCACTTCGACCCGTGTTGGGCAGGCGCTCCCCGACCTGCCGTGCCGACGGAGCCGCCGCGCGGATCCTTGGCCCGTTTTCCTCCTCCTGCGGCATCTGCCTTCCGTTTTCATCTCTTCTCCTCTTGATTGCGGGACTATAATCACATCAGAGGGAAGGGGATCACAACCATCAAGTCGATCAGCACCTCAGGGGGCCAGCCGTTCATCTCGTTCCATGGAATCCATCCACACACGAATACAGGTCGGGGAGGTATGCCTACCCGCGTCGCAAACTGAGCGGGACTGCGGAACCCGCGCCGGTCAGGACCGACTAACCCTCTTCTAGGTGCGCTCCGGAAGTTCCGTTGTGCGCCGCCAATCGATGCCAGAGGACGATCCCCTGGTGACGCGATGCTGACGATAGCGAGAAATGCGCGACTGGATCCCTCCAACACAGGGGAGGGTCCGCCAGGTGCGCCGCTCACGGAAAGGAGCTTGAACCATGTGGATCCTCAGGGTTGACATGAAGGATCGGAGCTACCGGCTGGAGGATGTTCCGCTGCAATACCGGCAACTTGCCGGACGGGGACTGACCTCCTCCATCATCGCCGACGAAGTTCCGCCCTTGGCCCATCCGCTGGGCCCCAACAACAAGATCGTCTTCTCTCCAGGCCTTGTGACCGGCACGGCTGCTCCAACCTCCGCGCGGCTCTCGGCCGGCGCCAAGTCGCCTCTCACCGGCGGGATCAAGGAATCGAATGGCGGATCGCCCTTCGCGCGCGACCTCGCCGTGATGCGAATCCGGGCCTTGGTGGTCGAAGGCCATCCGAAGGATGCGAAGAGCTTCTGGGGCATTCGTCTCACCTGGGACGCCACAAAGGGCAAGCCCAAGGTGGAGTTCTTCGATGCGACCGAGTACTGTGGGAAGAGCCTGTATGACGTGGTTCCCGCTCTCTACAAGCGCTTCGGCGACAGCATCTCGATCGCGGGATGCGGCGTGGCCGGGGAATTGGGCTACGGCAACGCGGGCGTCATGTACACGGACATGGCCAAGAGGCCCAGCCGGTATTCGGGGCGAGGCGGCCTCGGCTCCGTATTGGGCAGCAAGCGGCTCAAGTTCATCGTGGTCGACGACAAGGGAGCCCCCGGCGTCGAGATTGCCAATCGGGCCCTCTTCGAAGAGGGCCGCAAGAAGATGACCGAAGCGCTCCAGACGCATGCGATCACCAAGCCCAAGGGTGCCCTGAACTCTTTCGGCACGGCGGTCTTGATCAACATCCTCAACGAGGCCGGCGGCCTGCCCACCCGCAACTTCGCCAGCGGGCGTTTCGAAGGGGCAGCCAAGATCGCGGGGGAGGCCATCTTCGAGGGCACCAAGCAGCGCCTGGGGAAGGAACTCTACAATCACGCCTGCAGCCCCGGGTGCATCATCCAGTGCTCCAACACGTGGTTTGATGCCAAGGGGACCGAGGTCACCTCGTGCGTGGAATATGAGTCGGACTGGGCGCTCGGGGCGAACTGCGGAATCGACAACCTGGACGACATCGCCGAGATGATACATTTGTGCAATGGCTATGGCCTCGACACGATCGAGACCGGGACAACCTTGGCCGTCGCAAAGCAGGCGGGCGTCCTGCCCTTCGGTGACAGCAAGGGGGCCATTCGCCTGGTGCACGAGATCGGCGCGGCCAGCCCGCTGGGGCGCATCCTGGGCGGAGGGACGGAGTTCACCGGCAGGGCCTTCGGCCAGACCCATGTTCCGACGGTCAAGGGTCAAAGCATGCCAGCCTACGAACCACGTGCGGTCAAGGGGATCGGGGTGACCTACGCCACAACCCCGATGGGTGCGGACCATACCGCCGGCTACACCATTTGCCCTGAGATCCTGAGCGTGGGCGGCAAGGCCGACCCGCTCAGCCCCGAAGGCAAGGCGGCCCTCAGCCGCGCCTTCCAAGCGACGACCGCCTTCATCGATTCGACCGGCCATTGCCTGTTCATCGCGTTTGCCATCCTCGACATCCCAAGCGGATACGAGGGAATGATCCAGGAATGCAATGGCGTCTTGGGGACTCAATGGACGGCCGAGGACGTGCTGAGGATCGGCGGGGAAATCCTCAGCAAGGAGCTCGCCTTCAACCAAGCCGCCGGATTCACCAAGGCGCATGACCGCCTGCCGGAGTTCATGAAGACAGAACCGCTCCCTCCGCATGGTCAGGTCTTCGACGTGCCCGACCTCGCGCTCGACGCGGTCCATGCGAAACAATAGGTCTCGCGACAAGGGGGACAGGCCCCTGTCCCCCTTGTCTCTGGTTGCTCTCGGGCGCCAGCCACCGCACCTGATGGGCTAAGCTATCGCCGTCCAAGGCGCGTCAGCCAGACCGGCTGGCGCGCCTCAAGGCCGCTTGCTCCTGGCTCAAGACAACCCCGTAGGTTAAGGGCCCTAAGACATGCGCGTGTTCGTCAAAGTCTATGCCAATCTGACTCGATATGTTGCCGGGGCGAAAGCTGGCGTGCCCCTTGAGTTCGAATTGCCGGAAGGAGCCACCCTCGCCGATTTGGTGACACGCCTCGGGATCCCACCCACGGAAGTTAGAATGGCGTTTGTCCAGGGCCAGGTCCAGCCGGCGGAAAGAGTCCTCGTCGGGAACGACGAGGTCGGCATTTTCCCTCCCATCGGAGGCGGATAGTGACCGACATTGCACTCGACGTATGGCTGTACGGTAACTTGGCTCGCTTCGCGGGGGAGGCAGCACACGCAGGCTATGCCAATCCTCAAGTCCGGCTGCCCGCGGGAAGCACGGTCGCCGACCTTCTGGCCGCGCTGGGCATGCCCACGGAGGAACGGGGCATCACCTTCATCAACGGGTCGCTCAGCGCGATGCCTGGGCTCCAGCCGGACCTGGAACAGGCGTTGGAAGACGGCACGCGGGTCGCATTCTTTCATCTGCAGAGCATGTGGCCATTCCAATACCGTCTCGGCGCACGCATGACAGAGGAATTGCATCAGGCGATGGACAGCCGAGAAGTGGGGCAGCTGCACCACGCCTATCGCAACCAGGACTGAGCGCGAACGCTGCTCGGGATGCCGCCTCAGTTCAGCCTCGGTCCGGCCGCCGGCGGCCGTCCGGCCTGAGCCGACCCCCTGGCGAAGTGCCTCCCCATCGATGCCGCCTCATCCCAGCCGTGACCGTGCGAGCCCTCCTCCCCGGCTGGAAGCTGGAATCCAGTCAGAGTTGGGCGAGGGAGTAGCAGTTCCCACGCGTCCCCCTGGTGCGCCGGGACGACGCCACCGCCATGGTCCCAGAGAGCGTGCTCCGAGGCAGCCTCCCTCGACTGGAATGGCACTGCAACCTCCTCGCCCAGGTGGCGCAACGGCCACCTGCGCACCTCGCACTGGATCCGCTGCTCAAGTTCGCCGCGCTGGCGCGTGGTGATATCCCGCTGTACTTCACGCTGGGCCTACCGATTCCCAAGTCTCCG
>JAPLGX010000399.1 GCA_026389925.1 Chloroflexota bacterium | reverse complement strand
AGGCCGCAGCCGGGCGGGCGATTACCTTTCTCTCGCGCAGCGAAATCCAGGTCGGTGGAAATGTCGCGACGGTCGATGCGACGAAATGCACGGCGTGCCTGACGTGCGTGCGTACCTGCCCGTTTGGCGTTCCGGAGGTGCGGGAAGATCTCATTGGGGTGGGCGGGGTCCGCGGTGCAGCCTGGATCGATCCAGGACGCTGTCAGGGGTGCGGCACATGCACAGGCGAATGCCCCGCGCGGGCCATCCAACTCGCGGAATACCAGGACGCGCAACTGTGCTTTGGTGTGGGCGCGTGGAGCGCCTCGCGCGTAGCGGCGGAGCCGGCAGGCAGGTGACCGCGCAGCGGCTCGCCGGGGTGGATGAACGTGTGTGCAATGGCTGGCGTGCCTGCCTGCGTGCCGCTACAACGCACTGTTGTGGGTGCATGGCGAGCTGGCATTTTGGATGGACCTTTGGCAATGCACCGGTTGCGGCTCGCGCGAGACGGCCTGCCCGGGGGGCGCGCTGAGGTTGGTCGCGCGCCACAATGGCGGGATGTGAGGCGATGCGGGCAAGGCGCACGACGAGGGCAGGTCGAAGGATGCGAGCATGACTTTCGAACCCGAGATAACGGCGTTTTCGTGCATCTATTGTGGGTATACGGCGATCGATACTGCGGGAGCACTGCACCTGAGCTATCCGGCCAGCGTGAAGATCGTGCGGCTCCCGTGCACCGGCAAGTTGGATGCGCTTTACCTCATGAGCTCATTTGAACAGGGGGCGGATGGCGTGTTGGTTGTGGCCTGCCCGCTCGGCAACTGCCACCACGTGCGCGGTAATGAACGCGCTCGAGCGCGGGTGGAGCGAGTGCAAGGGCTACTGAAGACCATTGGTCTCGAGTCGGACAGAGTGAAGATGATCTTCGTGTCCGGCGGGCAAGGTGCGACAGTTGCGCGCGAGGCCAATGCGCTCGTAACGCGCGTGAGAGAGCTTGGCCCCTCGCCCCTCAAAGCGGCGGGGCGTGCGGCGAGGGTGTCGGCGGAGGCCTCGGCCGCGCCGGTGACATAGGCGCGACAGGGAAGGGACGCCGGCCGCGGAGGGCCTGCGCGCTTGGCTGAGGATGGGATCGGTGCAAGCGCATTCCCAGGCTTGGAGGGCTTGAGGGTGGGCGAAAGCGAGAATGTGACCGGTGCGGTGATGGTCGTCGGCGGGGGTATCGCCGGCATGCAGGCCAGCCTGGACCTGGCCGAGCAGGGCTTTCGCGTTTACCTCGTCGAGCAGAAGTCGGCCATCGGCGGGCACATGGCGCAACTCGACAAGACGTTTCCGACAAATGATTGTGCCATGTGCACAATTTCCCCGCGGTTGGTGGACGTGGGGCGGCACCTTAACATCGAACTGATGACCTTGAGCGAGGTGGTCAGCCTCAGTGGCGCCCCGGGCGATTTTTCCGTGCGCGTGCGGCGCAAGCCGCGCTATGTGGACGCGACCAAGTGCGTCGGCTGCGGGGATTGCTCGGCGGCCTGTCCGATCGTTCGGCCATCCGAGTTCGACGAGAAGCTGAGCACGCGGCGGGCCGCGTTCCGCCTCTATCCTCAAGCAACGCCGGTGACCTTTACCATCGAGAAGCTCGGCAAGGCGCCGTGCCGCGACGCCTGCCCGACCGGGCAGCGTGCGCAGGGCTACGTGGCCCTGGTGCGGGAAGGGCGCTACGCCGAGGCCCTGCGGGTGATCACCGAAGACAATCCGTTCCCGGGGATTTGCGGGCGCATCTGCAACCATCGCTGCGAGATAGCTTGCAACCGCGGGTTGGTCGATGAGCCTCTGAATATCCATGGCATCAAGCGATTTGTTGCGGACTGGGCTTACAGCCAACCGCGTGTCCCGCCGGCGGCAGTGCCGCACTCGCACAGCGAGCGCGTTGCTGTGATTGGCGGCGGACCATGCGGATTGACGGCCGCTCGCGACCTGGCCATGGCGGGCTTTCCGGTGACCGTCTTCGAAGCCCTCCCGGTGGCGGGCGGCATGCTGCGAGTCGGAGTCCCCGAATACCGGTTGCCCGGAGCGATCGTGGACCGGGAAGTGCAAGACATCGTCGACCTGGGAATCGATCTGCGCCTCAACACGCGCGTTGATGATTTGGACGGACTGTTCGAGCAGGGCTATTTGGCGGTGTTGATCTCGGTTGGGGCCCATGAGGGCAAGAAGCTGCGGATTCCCGGCGCAGATCTGCCGGGGGTCTTGGTCAACACGAGTTTCCTGCGCGATGTGCGTTTGGGTGCGGCCGCCGATCTCGCGGGCC
>JAPLGX010000275.1 GCA_026389925.1 Chloroflexota bacterium | reverse complement strand
TGGCCAGGTCCAGGATCTGCTGCCGGTTGAGGGTGGGATTGAAAGAGAAGTCGAACCGTTCGAGGGTCTTGTCGGGCTGGAAAGCCGCGCGCCGGAGGCGCAGGGTCAGCTGCTTTTGCCCTCGACGCTCGACTTCATCCTGCAGCAGGCGCTCGAGAAACTCAACATAGGACCACTTCTCTTCGATCGCCTGGCGGTGCCGCACATCGAGCGTCTCCAGGATCCCGGACAGGCGTAGGTGCTTCAGATGCGGGGTGAGGGTGTGGGTCGCTTCCATGCCTCACCTCCTGAAGCTCGCCGGCAAGAGCTCTTCGGCGGGCCGTGCGAAAACCGGCCAGTACGTCACGGGCTCAGCCGCCTCGATATCCGCTATGCCGGTGTTGAGGATCGTGTGCAGCGTTCGCACCGACACATCATCGTAGTCGAGTGCGCGACCACAGGCCCGTTCCAGCTTGCCCATGCCATGGTTCTCGGCCCGGGCCAGGAGACGCTGGACGGCGCGTAGTCGATCGACCGGGCGCTCAGCCAGGAGACGCGAAACCACTTCGTGCGTGTGGGGACCGATCGCACCTGCCCTTTCCAGGCAGCTCTGAGGGGTGAGTGTGACCCCGGCCACCTTGTGGGGAGGCAGATGCGCCAGAAGGGTTTGCCGCTGACCGGGTTGGGTGGCCCGAGAATGAGTCGCGACGAGCTCAAACCCGGCATAGATCTGCACGCCTTTGGCTGTGGCCCGCACCGAGAGCGGGTCGCCGATCAGCCGATGCGGCGCCGAGTAGTACGCGTCCTCGAAAACGATGTAGCAGTCGCGGTGGAGCTTGGCTTGCTTCCAGGTCACAGTCTCAAAGGGTGTTGGGGGCAGCGGCAGGAGAGCCGCTCGCTCGACCTGCTCGAACTGTTGCAGTGGGACTTGCTTGGTCGTGCCGTGGCGCCGCAGCCCGGCTGTCCCCAGTGACCAGGCCAAGGCGTCCTGGTTGGCGTGATGGATGTTGTGTTGCGGGGAGCTGTAGTCGCGCCCGGCCAAGAGGTTGCGCTTCACGTAATGGACACCGCCGCTTTCCACTTTGCCCTTGTGTTCCGGGGTGCCCGGCTTGCACGGGGCAATGAGGAACCCATAATGCTCGGCGCATTCTCGATAGGCCCGTTGCACCTGTGGATCATCCCAGCACACCCGCACGATCGCCGCTTTCAGGTTGTCGAGCACGATCCGCTTCGGCACGCCGCCCAAGAACTCAAACGCGTGCCGGTGCAGTTCGAGCCAGGTCGGCCCCTTTTGGTCAAAAACCAGTTCGACGAACTGGTGACGCGACCAGGACAACGTCATGACAAAGGCCCATGCCCGGCGCACTCTCCTCTGCACAGGGTCGTACATGCGCCCGCCGTATCCGAAGTCGACCTGGGCCTCTTCCCCCGGCTCCACCTCAATGCGCACGGTGGCTTCCGGTTCCCTGGGTTCCAAGTTGCGCACGAAGCGCCAGACCGAGGCGTACGTGCCTCGGTAGCCATGCTCGTCCCGCAAGCGCTGGCAGACAGCCTGGATCTCCACACCGCGCGCACGCAGGTCCTGGACGATGGCGCGATAGGGTTCCACCGACGAGGTGACCTGTGGCGGCGCAGGCGACTGGAGGGAGACCAGGCGGGCCTGTATCTCCTCGGACGAGGGAAGAGGGTCCCGAAGCAGTCCTTCTTTCTCCGCCCAGGTTCGATACTTGGTGATGGTCCTCCGACTCAGGCCGAGCGCCACATGAATGGCATGCCCGCTTTGCCCTTGCTGCAGGTGTCGCAGAAGCTCTCGTATGTCCAACACGGTTGTTGTCCTTCCACTCACGGTGGCCCTCTCCCGAACTGTTTCGGGGGAGAGTACCACCGCGGAGGGAAGAGCCTGCAAACCGTGGCACCCTATTGCCCAGGACACGTGGGGCCCCATTGCCGAGGACGCGTGGTGCCCTATTGCCGAGGACGGGTGGCGCCCCATTGCCGAGGACACGTGGCGCCCTATTGCCGAGGACACGTGGCGCCCTATTGCTGAAAACTACTGGCTACTTTACACCGAGGAGTGACATGTCGGCCGCGGAGACTTGCCTTGAAAAGCGGCTGCACATGCCCGCCCTCATACTTCTCTACTCAGCCATCGACATCTCGGGCTGGCTCGCTTGCCTATCCGACAACAAGCCCGTTCGCGACGCATTCTGCGAGTGGGTGGACAAGTACATGCTTCCTGCCAATCAACTCTCCTGCACCTCGCTCGACCTTTACGCAGCTCGCTGTGGCTTGCTGCACACATTTACGCCCGAGTCTAGGTACTCCTCTACCGGTGATGCCAAGCTCTTTGCCTACGCCTGGGGCAAAGCCAAGGTCGCCGACCTGCGCAAGTCCATCGAGCTTCAAGGTCGAACCGACCTGATCGCCATTCATGTATCCGACCTCCTCGAGGCTTATCGCCTTGGCCTTGCCCGCTACCTCACCGATGTGGACAACGACCCTTCACTCGGCTCAACTTTCGATCTCAAAGCTGGGAAGTTCTTCGCCCCGATGTCCACGCGGGACCTTGATGCTTATCTTGATGCCACCGGCTGCACCGACCCGGTTGCCTAAGCGCGCACTAGTGGAAGCGCGGGAGGGCTAGCGCTTCAGCAGAATCTCGAACTCAACCATGGCGATTGCGTCCATCGTCTCAGCTGACGGTGTCAGTGCGGGCCTTCCAGTACTTGGTGGCTTGCGTGGGACACGGCTCTATCATTGAGTCGTTCTGGGAGCGCAGCTCAGCTCCCATCCGTTGGACTGCTTTCGTCATGTGGTAATGGCCGTGATCGTGTCGATTGTCAGAAGGGAAGACCGAGTAAATCGTGGCAACAAGCTTCCAAAACGTGGCTCAAGTCATACCCTAGGGAGGTATTGTTCCATGAACGAAACCAATACAGAGAGTGCAGGCTCGACTTGGAGTGGCCTCTGGAAGATTGGCGGAGTGGCAGCCCTGATTTGTGCTCTGATGTATCTCGTTACGTTGGCAATCTACATCCCTGCCAATCGCGCTGGCCCGCCGCCCGGCACTGTACTGGAATGGTTCACGCTGTTCCAAACCAATCCACTCACCGGGCTCTTCTTCCTCGGTCTGGCCGATATCGTCATCATGGTTCTCTGGGGTCCGATGTCTCTCGCTCTCTACGCCGCCCTCAAACAATCCAATAGAACCTGGTCGATGATCGCTACAACATTCGTCTTTGTAGGGATGGCGGGGTCTACCTTGCCACCAATACAGCCTTTTCCATGCTTTCCCTCAGCCACCAGTATGCGGCTGCAACAGCAGAAACAGAGAAATCCCTCGTCCTGGCAGCCGGGCAGGCGATGCTTGCAGTCAGCGAGGGCACGGGCGGCCAATATACGGGAATGCCTCTGGCATGGCTCGCCGGTCTGATCATCTCGGTTGTCATGCTGCGGAGCA
>JAPLGX010000083.1 GCA_026389925.1 Chloroflexota bacterium | reverse complement strand
GCGCGCTCTCTGGCGCTGCAGCCGGAGGTCATCCTGCTGGACGAGCCGACCTCAGGCCTCGACCCGATCTCAACCGGGAAGGTCGAGGCTGCGCTGCAGGAGTTGAAGAAGGACTACACCATCGTCCTGGTGCCGCACTCGGTTCAGCAGGCCGGCCGAACAGCCGACTTCGCCGCCTTCTTGCTGCAGGGCAAGCTGGTCGAGTTCGGGCCGGGCAAAGACCTCTTCACCCATCCTCGCGACCAGCGCACTGAGGACTACATCACCGGCCGATTCGGGTAGCTCGGCCCACAGCCTCCGACGTTACCTCGTTCTTATCCGCCTCGCACCCCGCACCGCAGGCGGGCGAGTGTCCTGTCGCCGTCAGCTCGGAGGCATGAGGCTGCGGCGCAGGCCAGACGTCTGCACCTTGATCAGGCCAGAGCTCAGCGGGGATGCGGGAACACGCGGGACGGCTCGTCGCAGTAGCAGTGGCAGATAGGCAGTGCGGGGAAGTCGTGCGCCAATGCGGCGTCGCTCTCGGGGCCGCGCGAAGAGGCCAGCTCCAGATCGCTCTCGGCAAAAGAAGGCGTGAGGGTCGGCAGGGTACCATAATCGGTCCAGGTGCGGGCGATGTGGACGTTCACAAGGCCGCGCGGCGCCCAGCGCTGAGCCCGCCAGCCCACCAGCCAGACGACCCCGACAGCGGTGACGATCGCCAGGCGGGGAGAGGCTCTCGACATGGTAGCGCGGCCCTGCGAGCCACGACCTAATCCAGTACAACCCGTAGACCGCGACCAGGGCCTGGAAAACGCCGAACAGGAGCCAGCCGTCTCGGCCGCGGCGCAACGTCCTCAATCCGGCCAGCAGGACCAGTAATACGCACAGCGCCTGCCGCGCGTATTGTTGGAGTGAGCGCCACGGGAATAGTTCGAGCCAGGCCAACGCGAACGCCGCCGACAAGACCAAGTCCAGGTTGTGGCCCATCCGCGATCCCGGATGCATCGTGAACACCGGCGAGAGGACAGTCCGCAACTCGGCCAGCAGCCCGGCGGCGCGACCGGCCTGCTGCGCCCCAAGGCGTTAGACCAGCCGGACGCGACGGGTCGTTTTCGATACGCTCGCGAAGCCAGCGCACGTGCACATCCACCCTCCGGCTGCCTCCCTCATAGGTCCATCCCCACACCCACTCCAAAATCGTCTCACGGCCGACTGCTTGTCCGCGGTGACGGGCGAAGAAGAGCAGCAGCTCGTATTCCTGGCGGCGCATGTGCAGGACCTGCCCGCTGCGCTGCACCTCATGTCGCCGCGGATCGATCGTCAGTTCGCAAATGGTCAAGGGGGTGGTGGCCTGCGGGGTAAGGTTCGCCGTGAGGTCCCCCCTCGGTCATTCGCGCCCGGCGCAGCATCGCCCGCACCCGGGCCATGAGCTCACGCATGCTGAAGGGTTTGGTGAGGTAGTCATCGGCGCCGATCTCCAGTCCGACCCGCCCGTCCACCTCGCCATCGCGCGCGGTCAGCTTGAGAATCGGCACATTGGATTCGCGGCGCACGCTGCGGCAGACCTCGAACCCATCGACGCCCGGCAGCATCAGGTCGATTGCGATCAGGTCGGGTTTGGCCTTGCGCGAGGGTGCAATGGCCGCTGGGCCGTCGGCGGCGAGTTCCACCAGATAACCTTCCCTGGTGGAGTTGTAAGCCAACCTCTCGCGCAGGATCGCTTCGTCTTCGACGACCAGAATTGTCCCTGCCACGCGGCGCCCGCGGCAGGAATCCCTGCACAACCTGCCACGTCCGCAGGCGCCATCCCGGTGCGCGCGGCAGCTGCCGCCGGACGTAAGCATCCTGCTATACTAGACAACCATGGCCACCCGACTTCGAGCCACCGTCGCCTTGTGGCTGGCACTTCTGCTCACCGCGTGCAGTCTCTTCCCCGGCCCCGAACCGGTGGGCCTGCCGACGGCGGAGGCCACGCCCACCACTTCGCCCGCGCTGCTCAACTTGGGCACGCCCGCCGCCAGCGAGATTACGCTGCGGCTGTGGCTGCCGGTAAGCTTTCGCGCTGATGAAGGATCGCCCGGCGGAGCTGTGCTACGCGATCGGCTGCACGCCTTTGAGCTGGCCAACCCCGGTGTGCGCATCGACGTGCGCCTGCGCGCGGACTCTGGTCCGGGCGGGCTGCGCGACATGCTCGGTCTGGCCGCTGGGGCGGCACCCGAGGCCTTACCAGATGTGGTGGCGCTCGACCAACCCAGCCTGCACGCCGCCGCGCTCAAGGGTCTCATCCAGCCCCTGCCCGCAGACGTGCAACCCGAAGAGAGCGCGGGCTGGTTCGCCTTCGTCGCGCCGCTCGCCACTGTGGATGGGCGGATGTACGGCATTCCATTTGTGGCCGACTGTCTGGTGCTGGCCCAGCGCGAACCTGCGTCCCTCGATCCTCCTCAATGGAAGAGCTTGACCACCTGGGATGATCAATTGCACCTGCCGCTGGCCGATCCGAGCGCGCGCATGCTGCTGCTCGCGTATCACATGGCGGGCGGCGAGTTGCCTGCATCGGCCAGCAGCCTCGCGCTGGATGCGGACGAGCTCGAGCGCAGCCTGGCCTGGCTGCGCGAACTGGAGGAGCGCGGCGTGCTCTCGCCGGGCAGTCTGCAACTGGCGACGCCCGAGCTGACGCTGCTCGCGTTACAGACTCGCGGACGCGGCGCAGTGACAAGCTTCTCTGCGCTGGCCACGGCCACGCGCTCGCGCTCCGGGCTCTCGGGAAGCCTGCCGCCGACGCCCAGCACCCAGGCGAGTACCCTTGTGACCGGATGGGCGTGGGCCACAACGGCGGTCCACGGCGATCGCGCGCAAAGGGCCACACGGCTGCTGGCCTGGTTGAGCGATGCGGAGTTCCTGGGTGAATGGACGCACGCGCAGGGCATGCTGCCCACTCGCCAGGGTGCGCTGGCGGCATGGCCGGCGGATTTTCTCAGCGCGCTGGCCGGGGAGTGCGCGAAGGCCGGCGAGGTGCAGCCCTCGGAAGAAGTGCTCGTCTCTCTCGGCCCGCTCCTCAACCGCGCCGCCCGCCAGGTGCTGCTGGAGGGTGCTTCCCCGCACGAGGCGGCGCAGGCCGCCGCGGCCGCCATTCATCCATGAGCGTTCCATCCTGGTCGGATCACCTGGCAGCGCTGGAGTCGATCCGCGGCGAGGCGCTGAGGGCGGTCGACCCACGTCGCCTGGTGGCCGGCGTCTTGGCCTTCGAGGGCTGAATCCTCACCGCGGGCGAACGGCGCTTCGTCCTCCCGCGCGGCGGAACCGTCTCAATCGTTGCGCTGGGCAAAGCGGCGTCGGGCATGGCCGCCGCCGCAGCCGACGTACTGCAGAAAGCATACACGCGCGGACTGGTTGTCTCCGCACAGAAACCGCCCAGCCTGCCTCCGCGATTCGATTTCGTCCTTGGCGGGCATCCGCTCTCCACCGAAGGCAGCCTGGAGGCCGGGCAGCGCGTTGCGCGAATGGCCCAGGGCCTCGGCCCGACAGACACCTTGCTGGCGCTGGTCTCCGGCGGCGGCTCGGCACTGGTCGAACACCTGCGTCGTCCGCTGACCCTCAACGACCTGCGCCAGGTGCAAGAGCACATGCTGCGCTCGGGCGCAGACATACGCGCTTTCAATCTCGTGCGGGCGACTCTTTCCCAGATCAAGCGCGGCGGGCTGGCCCGCATGGCTCAGCCGGCGCAGACGATCGGCCTCATCCTGTCCGATGTCATCGGCGATCCGTTGGCCGATATCGCCTCGGGGCCTACGGTCGATGAGCCCCCCGATGCCGCGCAGGCGTGCGCCATACTGACGCGCCTGGCGCTGTGGGAGGCGCTGCCCGCTGCAGTGCGAGCCGCGATCAACGAGATCCCGCCGGCACCGGAACCGACTCGGCCGCCAGCGCATAACCTGCTCATCGGGTCAAGCGCAACGGCTGCCAACGCGGCGGGGGACTGCGCAAGCTGGCTCGGCTTCAACGCGGATGTTGTCTCGCGGGAGGTCAGCGGGGAAGCCGTGCAGGTTGGCCGGCAGCTGGCCGGGATCGCTCTGGATGCGCGCGCCGAGGCCGGGCCGGGGAGGCTGCCGCGGGCCATGATCTTTGCCGGCGAGACGACCGTGACCATGCGCGGCCACGGCAGCGGCGGGCGCAATCAGGAGGCCGCCCTCGGCGCGGCGCAAAAGCTGGCCGGTGCCAAGGGTGTGGCCATGATGATGCTGGCCATGGACGGCGTGGACGGGAACAGCCCCGCCGCCGGTGCAATTGTCACCGGCACGAGCGCTGCAACAGCCGCGGAGCTCGGATACGACATCGATGTTACCTTGCGAGAGAACGACAGCCATGGGCTGCTGCACGCAATGGGTGCGTGTGTCCACACCGGCCCCACCGGCACGAACGTGAACGACCTGATGGTGGCGTTGGTTTATCCTTAACACCCGGCCCATATGCGCGCGGGTATAATCCCGCGGTGCGCACCGAATCCCGCCGGTCGAGCCCGCGGCAGTGCGGATGCGCAAATTCCCTCGAGGATCCGTCGCATGATTCACTTTGGCACCGATGGTTGGCGCGCGGTCATTTCCGACACGTTCACTTTTGGCAACCTACGGCTGGTTACGCAGGCCATCGCCGACGCCGTCGCGGCTCCGGATTGGGACCAACCGCTGCGCCAGCAGCCCTCCGTCGACGCGCACACGATGGTGGTCGGCTTCGACACCCGCTTCCTGTCGGACCGCTACGCTGCCGACGTGGCGCGCGTGCTGGCGGGCAATGGATACACCGTGCATCTGGCGCATGCCGATGCTCCCACGCCCGCCATCTCGCTCGCCGTGCGCCACCTTAAGGCGATCGCCGGGGTGATGATCACCGCCTCGCACAACGCCCCACGTTACAACGGCGTGAAGCTCAAGGCCTCCTACGGCGGTTCGGCACTGGCCGAGCAGTGCCGCCGGGTGGAGGTGTACCTAAGCGACAACGAATCGCGAGGGCGCGGGCCGAACCTCATGGATTTCGAGCAGGCCACCTCAAAGGGGCTCATCCGCCGGTTCAACCCGACCACCGGGTACTTCGATCATCTGCGCACGCTCATCAACTTCGACCTGATCGCCAGCCGGGCGCCGCGGGTGGTGGTCGATTCGATGTTCGGCGCCGGACGCGGCCAGATCAAGGGCATCCTGCAGGGCACGGGCTGCGAGGTGTTCGAGATACGCGGCGAGATGAATCCCGGGTTCGGCGGCGTGCACCCCGAACCGATCGCGCGCTACCTGGGCCCGCTGGCCGGCGCCATCGCCGCCGGGCACGGCGAACTGGGCGTGGCCACCGATGGCGACGCCGACCGCATCGGTGCGATGGACGGACGCGGACAATTCGTCGACCCGCACAAGATCATGGCCCTCGCGCTGCGTTACCTGGTGGAGAAACGCGGGCTGCGCGGCAAGGTGATCAAGACCGTTTCGACCACCCAGATGATCAACCGCCTGGCCGCCCGCTACGGGCTCGAACTGCATGAGACTCCGGTGGGGTTCAATCACATCGCGGATTACATGATCGCCGGCGACGTGCTCATCGGCGGCGAGGAGTCCGGGGGCATCAGCTTCGCGGGGCATATCCCCGAAGGCGACGGCGTGCTGATGGGTCTGCTACTCATCGAAATGGTGGCGGCTTACGGCGTGCCGCTGGAGGAGCTGGTGGCGGATCTACTGAAGTCCGTCGGTCCGGTCCACTACGAACGGAAGGATCTGCGCATCCCTCACCCGGTTAACAAGGCCGCGCTCACGCGCAAATTGTGCGAGGACCCTCCGGGCGATCTGGGCGGCGTGCGCGTGCGGGAGGTGCGCAGCCTGGACGGGATCAAGTACATCCTGGCGGATGACTCGTGGCTGCTTATCCGACCCTCGGGCACCGAGCCGGTGCTGCGCGTGTACGCCGAGGCGCGCGAGCCGCGCATGATCGAAGTGTTGCTCTCCTTCGGGCAGAAGGTGGCGCAGGACGCCATTTAGCGCGCCGGCGCAGGAAGGAACCGCCATGCAGTTCAAACAACTCATCACAGCGCGCCGCTCGGTGCGGGCCTACACCTCACAACCGATCGATGAACGCGTGGTCGAGCACGTGCTGCACGCGGTGAGCTGCGCGCCGTCGGCCGGCAACCTGCAGGCCTACGAGGTCTGCCTGGCCCGCTCAGCCCAGGTGCGGGCAGCGCTCGCTCGCGCCGCGGGCGGGCAGTCCTGCATTGAACAGGCGCCGCTGGCACTCGTCTTTTGCACCCACGCCGGGCGCGCGGCCGCACGCTACGGGCGCCGCGGGGCGACGCTCTACACGGTTCAGGATGCAACCATCGCCTGCACCTACGCCATGCTGGCCGCGGTTGATGAAGGCCTGGCGTGCGTGTGGGTCGGCGCGTTCGACGAGGCCGCGGTGCGCCAGGCCGTCACGGCTCCTGCGGAATGGACTCCGATCGCGATTCTCCCTATCGGTTACGCCGCCCAAACGCCGCCTGCGTCGTCCCGGCGCACGCTGAGCGACCTGGTGCATGAGGTCCGACCGTAACGCCCGGCCTGTCGTAGCCACCCGAGCCGCGAGAGGTGCCGCACACGCGCAACGAGGGCAGCCAGGCTGCCCTCGTTTGATTTCGCCGCGGGTGGAAGGCCCTACGGAATGGTCCCGTGCAGCCAGGCGGGCAGCACCTCCGGCGGCTCGATCCACGTGGAGTACGCGGCGCGGGCCACGTTCCCAATCAGGCGCATTGAAGTCTCGTAGTCGGCCGAACGGGTCCGGTTGCCCAGGACCACGATGACCAGCACCTTGCCCTTCGCCTCGACGATGCCCGTATCAGCCACAACGCCCGCGCCGTTCTCGAACGTCGTGCCCGTCTTATTGGCCAGGGTCGCCCGCGCCTCGGCCGGCAGCCCGCTGCCGATACGCTCGCTCTGGCTCGGTTTGGGAACCCGCATGATGGCGAGAATGCGGGCGCTCGACTCGGGGGTGAGAACCTCTTCCTTATAGAGGAGCTCAAGCAGGCGGGCCAGATCCGCCGGCGTCGAGCGGCGCGGGATGAATGTTGTGTGCGTCACGCCCCACGACTGCCATCGGTCCACCAGGTGGTAGCCCGGCTGGGCATCCAAGAAGGCCGCCAGCCGCACCGTGGCCGACTCCTCAGACTTGATGAGCATGGCCTCGAGCAATTGAATGAACGAGCGCTGGCCGGCTTGCGGCCCGCTTGTCCATTTCACCTCCGGATGGCGCTCCATCCAATACAAGAGGTCCATGGCGATGCCCACCTTGATGGTGGAGGCGGGATGAAACACGTCCTCCCCGCGAACGGCCACGCTCTCGCCGCTGGTCAACTCCTTAACAGAGACTCCCCAGATGCCGGAAGGCGCCAGGCGGAGCAGTGTCCGGATCTGCTCTTCGAGCCTCCACAAAGTCCGCTGCGCGGGGTCTTCGGTTGACCGGAGGACCGGGGGCACGGGAGTCGGCGTGGCCGAAGCGGGCGGCGTGAGGCTGACCACGGGCGAGGCCGTTGCGGCCGGCAAGTCAGGCCCGGTTGCGCTGGCGGCGGAGGGTCTGGCGATCGAACCGGGAGCGGTGTTACACCCGACGAGGACCGATGCAGCGAGTATCCCGATTATGGCCCGGCCAGCGTGCGAGGAGCATGCACGGCTGTCCCCGGCGCGGGCCGTGTGCGGTCTCTGCGGCACGATCCGCCAGCTCCACGTCGAGGGCCTTCTCGAGCGCGATGGAAGCAGTGAGCCAATCCTCATTGATAGGCAGCAAGCCGAAGGTCATCCATCGGCGCGTCTCCGCCATCCTTTTTGGCTTGCTCGGCGCAGGCTAGATAGTACCGCACCCTGGTGGTGAGCAAGGGGAGCCGGCATTAGCCCGGGGCTGGAGCGAGCACCAGACTGAAGCGGGCCCCGCCTTCGGGAAGGTTATCGGCCGAGAGATCGCCCCCCTGCGCTTCCGCCAGCTTGCGCGCGATGGCCAGCCCTAGGCCCGTCCCGCCTTCCACCCGCGAGCGACCTCGATCCGCGCGATAGAAGCGTTCGAACACATGCGCCAAGGCCTCGGCCGGGATGCCGCTGCCTGTGTCGGTCACGTCGATGCGCACACGCCCGCTGGCCAAGGGAAGTATGTGCATCGTGACCGTCCCGCCCTCCGGCGTATGCTGGATCGCATTGTTCACCAGGTTGGAAAGGATTTGCTCGAGCCGCTGCGGGTCCGCGGCCGCCAGGGCTGAGCGCGCCCCTTCGAGGCGCAGGCTCACCTTTTTCGAGGCGGCACGCGGCTCGAAGGCGCTTGCCACACGGCGCAGCACCGGGACCACATCGGTCGCCCCGAGCTCCATCGTCAACCGGCCGGCATCGGCCAGGGCCAGGGTGCGCAGGTCTTCCACCAGGCGCGTGAGAAGGCGCACGCTTTCGAGGACCGGTTCGAGATTCTCAGCCGTCGCGGGGTAGACACCGTCGACGAGCGACTCGACATTCGCCTGGATGACGGCGATCGGGTTGCGTAGTTCGTGGGCGATGTCGGCCGTCATTTCCTTGCGCAGCCCTTCCTGGCGTTCGATCTCGCCGACCAGCCGGCGGAAGGACTCGGTGAGTTCGCCCACCTCATCCGGCGAGGCGAGTGGCAGGTCCAGGTTGCGTTCGCCTCGTGCAAAGCGATTCATCGAGGCCGAGAGCGAGCGCAGTGGCGCGGTGAGCCCGCGGCTGAGAACGACCGCGAGCACCAGCCCCATCAACCCGCCCAACCCGGCGGCCAGCCAGATGGCGCGGTTCACCCGGCCGATGAGAAAGCTCTCCTGCGTTCCGATAGGAAGACCCATCCCGCTCAGGCCGCCGAAGAGCAGCAAGGTCCCCACTCGGGAACTCTCGACGAGCACCGGCACGCCGCGGGCGATTTCTTCGCCTGCGACCGACGACCCGAGCAGCGTCCCGCTGCTGTCGCCCACCACGGTGCCGGCCGCGTCCACCAACACCAGGCGCTGGCCCATCATCGCGCCGAAGCCCCCTGGCCCCGGGCCGTGCGACGGAATGAGCAAGGCCTCCACGCCGACCCAGTTGCCGCGTTCTTTGTAGAACTGGCCCAGGTCGCCGGCGATGCTTTCCGGGACCGTCATGCTGCCGGCGAACATGAAACCGCGAACTTCGCGCGCGGCAGAACTATAGGCCACCACCGCCACGACGACCAGGGTCACCGTCAGCAGCAGCGCAAAGGCAAAGAGCAGCTTGGTCGAAAGTCTCATCGCCGCTAGCCTTCCGCGAATTTGTAGCCCACGCCGAAAACAGTCAGGATGTAGTGCGGGTGACGAGGGTCCCGCTCAAGCTTGGCCCGCAGGTTCTTGACGTGGGCATCGATCGTACGTTCGTAGCCCTCGAACGCATCGCCCTGCGCCGATTCGAGCAACTGCATTCGCGAGAAGGCCCGTCCCGGTTCGCGGGCCATTGTCACGAGCAGGTTGAATTCGGTCGGAGTGAGCTCGAGGGTCTGCCCGCCGCGGGTCACCGTGTGACGCGGCAGGCTGATCTCCAGATCGGCGCTGTGGATGAGTTCGACCGCTTCGCGCGGCGCCCGACTGCGGCGCAACACGGCGCGCACACGCGCCACCACTTCGCGAGGTGAGAAGGGCTTGGGCACATAGTCGTCGGCACCCAGTTCCAGGCCGATGAGGCGGTCGGTTTCCTCCACGCGTGCCGTCAGCATGATGATCGGGATCTCACCCTGCTTGCGGATGGCGCGCGCCACTTCGAAACCGTCCATGCCCGGCAGGTTGAGATCCAACACCACCAGGTCCGGGCGGCGTGCTTGGAATTGGGTCAGGGCTTCGGGGCCGCTGTGAGCCGCCGTCACGCGGTAGCCGGCCTGCTCCAGATAGCCGCGCAGCACGCGCACCAACTGCGGTTCGTCATCCACTACCAAGATTGTGGAACTCATCGCAACATCCAACGCGCCGCGCAGCACGCGCGGCGCGCAAGGATTATACAGTCCTCGAAACGGATCGGAGGGCGCCGTCGGCGCCCTCCGCGGTAACGCATGCCCTAGAGCTTCTGGCCGCAGGCCGGGCACGCGACCCAGCCCGCCTGAACCGGCCGGCCGCACGCCGGGCAGCTCGCCATCGCCGCCTTGGGCCGGGCCACCGCCCGGATCAGGGCGACCGCGCCCACGACGACGAGTGCCAGTACAGCCAGCGGCACGAGCAGCCGCGCGATCATCCACGCAGCGCCCATCAGCGGAAGGGATCCCCTCATCCCCCAGCCCCCCATGTGCCCTGGCACAAAGCCCCAGCCGCGCATCATGCCCGCCCCGCGGGCGAAGAATGGGAGAGCCACGACAAAGGCCAAGATCAGTAGCACCAGAAAGACAATCAGCATCAACCACGGGAACTTCTTCACTGAGCGATCTCCTTCTCGGCGACGAACGCGCCGTGCCAGGTATGCGGCCACACCTGGCCGCTTAATCCATTCACGCTGAGCATACCTGCCGGCTTTCCATCAACCTGGTAGTCAAACGTGTAGTAACCATAGAAACTCACTCCACCCTCGGCCAAGACGGCTCCCGGCTGCGCATCATCGAGGTACTGCTGCGCCTTCTCGCGCGCCGCCTCGAGGCTGATCGAGTTGTCGACCGCCTCGGTGCGCAACCCGCGCATGTGCCCGTACTTCAGGTTCCACATCATGCTCGGCCCCGGCTCCGGGTGAACGGCACCCGTGATGGGATCGATGAGGACTTCCAGGGCGCCGCGGCCGGTCTCCTTCTCAGTGAGCAGCGCGTAGAAGTTCTGATCGAATTCCATGACCTCGGATACGGTCAGTCCCGGGTCGATCGATTGCGCGTACGACCGGGTTGCCTCGACGGCCGCATCCAGGGTGATGCGTTCGCCCTGAGCGGTGGATGGCACACCGCCGTCGCCCCACATGCCGCCGCGGTTCATGCGTCCGCTGCCGGTCCACGGGCAGGTGCCGTTCTGGTCGCCATACTCGCGCCACGAGCGCACCCTTCCGCCCGGCATCCCGGCGAATTCATCGAACGGGCACGCCTCCTGCCCGCCGCGCGGGGTGGTGCCGAAACCCGGCATCATCCGCTGTCGGTCCGTTCCACGAAATCCGAAGAACGGCGCCGTGTCGTCGGGCGTCGTGCCCGCCTGTGCGGCGAGGGCCGCCGCCTTTTCTTGCGAGCGCTCGATGAGCGCGCCGGCGCCGGCTGCACCGCCCACGCCAAGCGCGAGGGCTAGCACAACCACCCCCGTCCAAAGCAATGCCTTTCGCATTCTTCACCTCATTTTAGATTTGCCGGAGCGCGGGCAGTTGGCCCCGCGGGTCTCCCGTCCGGTTCTTGCCTACCCGAAGATACCTGCCGCATGTGAAGACGGTGTGAAGGCGGCCTGAAGGAGGGGTGAACTCCGTATCCCGCCAGGAGCGACCTGGCGGAACCTGGCATCTGCCGTGCTATACTCCGACCGCACCGTACCCCGCAGGAGGAACCCGCCCATGCGCGCGCTGCTCATCGCCCACAACAGCTCGGTTGCCCGGAGCACGGACTTCGAGCATCTCAATCGCGACCTGGCCGCGCCGGGCATTCAGGTGTGGCTCGATATCGAGCGCCCGCAGGAAGACGACATCGCGCTACTGCGCGAGAAGTTCCATTTCCACCCGCTGGCCATCGAAGACGCCACCCACGCCTCCGAAGGTTGACCTGTACAGCGACTACTATTCGCTGGCGTTCTACGCCACGCGGCTGATTGGCGAGACGGGAGATCTCGATCTTCAACCCTTCCATCTTTTCGTGGGGGCCAATTACCTGGTGTCGATCCAAGAGCAGCCGCTGCCTGAGGTGGCGGGCAGCATGGCCCGCTGGGAACTCAAGAATGGCCCGCTGCAGCCGAAGATCGGGGCGGCCGTCCATGCACTGCTGGATGCCGTGGTGGACGAATACTTCCCGCTGATGGATCAGATTGCCGACCGGGTGGACGAACTCGAGGATTCGCTCTTCACCAAGTACGACCCGAAGTCGCTGGAAACGATCTTCCGCCTCAAGAAGGGGCTGCTCAACATGCGGCGGGTGGTAGCCCCCGAACGCGACGTGCTCAACCACCTGTTGCGGCGCGAGCTGCCCGTGTTCACCACTGAGGACGTGGCCTACCTGCAAGATGTCTATGACCACCTGGTGCGGGTCACCGACAGC
>JAPLGX010000077.1 GCA_026389925.1 Chloroflexota bacterium | reverse complement strand
GTCGGTGCACCCAGACCGTGACTTGTCTGGCATCACGGCGATGGCGATGGAGAACGAACGTTCTTATGGTGATGAAGAGGGCTTAAACGAGCCTGGCTCGTTGTTGGGCTCGGGGCGTTGGAGCGTGCATGGCCTCGTGGGTAATCGGCGAGCCCACAAGCGTAGCCTGGTGACGCCCCCCGCCCGCGTGGCGCGGCACATCCTTCTCGGGTTTCCTCGGCCTCGATTGCGCAGTGTCAGTGCAACACGGCTGGCCAAGGCGAGTTGGAGGATGGGACTGTGGCGGAGCGGAGGATCTTCCCTTGTGGCGCTTTGCATTCTGCGTTCATCGGGGTAAAATGACCCCTGCACGATGTTGCACCAGTACCCGTTCAGCCCTCACCCGGTGCTCGATACCCCCGGATGGTCGAGCACAAAGGCGAAGCCGGTGAAAGTCCGGCGCTGTCGCGCAACTGTAAGCTGAGGCCGAATCTGCGTCACCGCCCGCTGTATGGCGGGCATTCAGGCACTCAGCAAGCCAGGTCGCCCGCCGGGTTGAGAGGCCATCTGCCTTCGTCGCAAAGGAGATGAGCCCATCGCACCTCGCGAACCGGCCCGCCCCACGCCCCAAATCGCTGCGCAGGACCAGCACCATCCACGCCCGCTTAAATCGGGCGCTGGAGCCTTCCTGTGGTGCTTGGCTCTGGTTCTGGTCGCCCTCTGGCTGAGCACGGCGGTTGGCGCTGTCACGCTGCCATTGCGCGAGATCCTTGCCGGGCTCCTGCCCGTCCCGCTGCGCGGAGGGGTCGAGCTCTCGTCGACGACGTACGCCATCCTCTATCAGATACGACTCCCGCGAACCGTGCTCGTCGCCCTGGTTGGGGCTGCGCTGGCAGGGAGTGGCGCCGCCTATCAGGGGCTTTTTCGAAATCCGCTGGCCGATCCTTACCTGCTCGGTGTCGCCTCGGGCGGCGGCTTGGGCGCAGTCATTGCCATGACCTGGCAGACCCAGGGCGGCCCCGATTATGCGCGGGACGTCCCCCTGCCCTCGCTTGTGCTCATCCCATTGGCGGCGTTCGCCGGCGCACTGCTCACGGTCGTGCTCGTCTACCGACTCGGGTCCGTGCGCGGGACATCCCTGCGCCTGATGGACTCGCACACCTCACGCTTGATCCTTGCGGGAGTCGCCATCGGGGCTTTCGCCACCGCCATGACCACCTTCGTCATGCTCCGCCTTCAGGGCGACATGTACCGCCCGGTGGCGTGGATGCTCGGCGGGTTTACCATCGGCGGCTGGGGACCGGTTCTCGCCAGCTTGCCCTTCATCCTCATCGGTCTGGGTGCTCTTGCAGCCCTCGGCCGTGTGCTTAACGTGATGCAGTTCGGCGAGGACCAGGCCCAGCACATGGGGCTCAACGTCACCCGTGCTCGTGCGGCCATCATCGTCAGCGCCTCCATGGCCACAGCGGCAGCGGTGGCCTTCTCGGGGATCATCGGTTTCGTGGGCCTGGCGGTTCCCCATGCCGTGCGCCTGATGTGGACGCACGACTATCGCAAGCTGGTCCCGCTGTCGATCCTGCTGGGCGCCGGCGGCCTGCTCCTGGCTGATGTTCTTGCGCGGACGCTCGTCGCGCCTCAAGAGATCCCCCTGGGCGTTGTGACTGCGGCGCTTGGCGCACCGTTTTTCCTGTATCAATTGCGACGGGCCGGGCTCGAATGAATCCCCCTTCGGCTCTTTCCCTTGAGAATGTCAGCCACCGCTACAATGGGGCCGATTCGCCGCTCGTCCTGGATGGGATTTCGCTCCGCGTGGACCTTGGGCAAGTCACGGCGCTGGTGGGCCCGAACGGTTCGGGGAAAACGACGCTGATCCGTGTGGCCAGCGGGCTACTCGAGGCCAGCCATGGGATGGCGCTGGTCGGCTCGAGCCCCCTGCCCTTGAGCCGCATGAGCCCTGAGGCCCGTGCAGGATTGGTCGCCGTGGTGCCCCAGGCCGCCTACCTGCCGCCGGATTTCATAGTTGAGGAAACCGTGCGCCTCGGGCGGATGGCGGCACGCGGGTGGCTGGCCGCAGAAACCGAAGCGGACCGCAAGGCCTCCGAGACCGCACTTCAGGCGGTCGGGCTCACGAGCTTGCGCGGCCGCCCCCTGGGCAAACTCTCGGGAGGCGAACAGCAGCGCACGTTGATCGGGCGCGCGCTCGCGCAAGGTGCGCCGATCCTGCTTCTGGACGAGCCGACCGCCCACCTTGACTTGCGCCACCAGCTCGAGGTGCTGCGCCTGGTGCGGTCTTTGGCCGCCAGCGGCAATTACGCCATCCTGCTGGCCCTGCATGACCTCAACCTTGTCGCCCGCTTTGCGGATGAGGTGTTTCTCCTGGTCTCCGGCCGAATCGCAGCATCGGGGCCCCCGCAAGACGTGTTGCGGGAAGACATCCTCAGCGCCGCCTATGGCATCCCGGTCCAGGTCCTTGAACACCCGGTTTACCACACGCCGCTGGTCGTCCCCGACGGCGCGGATCCCACCGATGTCCGCGGCGATCTGGCCGCCCGCGGCTCAGCTAAGAGGTACCAACCCATGCCAAGATTGACATCCATCCACACCGGCAAAGGCGATGACGGCAGCACCTCCCTCACCGGTGGGCGGCGAGTCTCGAAAGACTCACAGCGAGTTGTGGCATACGGCACGGTGGATGAATTGAACGCGATGCTCGGCGTGGTGTGCAGCGAGACGCCCGCCCCGCGTCTTCTGGAGATACTGCGCCGGGTGCAAAACGAGCTGTTTCACCTGGGTGCCGATCTCTCCACACCGGAGGAAGAGAAACCGCGTCGGCCGCTACCGGCGATCGAACAAGCTCATGTTGAACGCCTCGGGAAGGAAATAGACACGCTGATGGAGGAGATCGGACCTCTCCAGAACTTCGTACTCCCGGGAGGTGCC
>JAPLGX010000166.1 GCA_026389925.1 Chloroflexota bacterium | reverse complement strand
ACGCAAACGCTTCGCCAGTGCTTATGTGTCCGATTGGGCCGACCTGTGGGGCGGGCAGGGCATCGCCGGGGAAAGGTCGTGGCCGGCGCGGGTCACGCTGGGAGCATTCGATGGCGCATGGGAGAAGCGCGTCTGCCGGAGCGCCGATGGCTTGACGCCGATCTGCACCTACCTGGCCGAGCGGGCACGGGCCATGGGGGTCGCGCACGAGCGGCTCCACCTGCTGCCGGCGGGCGCCGAGTGTGAGGATGGACCGTTGCCCGAGAAGGCCGCCAGCCGGCGCGCGCTGGGGCTTCCGCCTCAGGCGCCTGTGGCTGTGCACATCGGGCTGGGCACCTACGACCTGGCGCTGCTCGAGCAATCCTTCATCGCCTTGGCACGTCTCAATCCCCGCGCGCTGCTCGTGACCAGTGGCCGGCGTATCCCGCGCCTCGATCGCGCGGCGCGCCGGCACGGACTTGCGGCCAACTTGCGTCAGCTCGGATGGGTTCCGCAGGAGCACCTGTCCACCCTGCTGGGTGCCGCCGACGTGATGCTTCTTCCGTATGCTCGCCGCCCGGTCAACCTTGGCCGCTCGCCCAACAGCGTCGGCCACGCCATGGCCGCCGCGCGGCCGATTGTCACCAACGACACCGGCGATCTGGGAGCGCTCGTCCGCGACGAAGGCATCGGTCTGACGGCCGAAGAGACCGGTGCGGCAATGGCGCAGGCGTTGCAGCGACTGTTCGCCGATTCTCCGCAAGCGGAGGCCATGGGGCGGCGCGCACGGGCACTGGCCGAGACCCGCCTGGCGTGGTCCAGCCTGGCTGGCGGGCTGGCCGATTTCTACACGCGCTGCATGTCCTTCTAGAGCTTTCACCCCCGCACCCCCCAAATCAATCGTGGCGCTCGGGCCCCCGGGCAATGCGCACCCGGGCTGGATATAATCGTGGCGTGCCCAAGACTCCCCCCACCCTCTATCTGCTGCACGGCGACGACGAAATCGCGATGCGCGAAACCGTCTCCCGCCTTTACGAGCAATTGGGCGAGCCGGGCATGCGCGACCTGAACACCACTCGTCTGGAGGGGCGCGGCCTTTCGCTCTCCGCGCTGCGCGATGCCTGCGGCGCGGTGCCCTTCATTGCACGCCGTCGGATGGTGGTCGTGGAGGGATACTTCACGTGGCTGCTCTCGCGCACGCGCGAGGCCGACGATGCGTCTAAAAACGAGATTCCGGCTGTGGCAGTGCGTGCACGCGGGTTGGAGGACCTGACGCCCATTCTGGAAGAGGTGCCGCCTACCACGGCCCTCGTTTTCGTTGAAAGGCGGACACTGCCCGGCCGGCATGCCATGCTGGCGTGGTGTGCGACACAAGGCGAGCGCGCGTGGGTGAGGCTCTTTGAGGCTCCGCGCCCATCGGACCTGCCAGCCTGGATCCTGCGACGGGCGGAGCATCATGGCGGGCGCCTGGAGCGCGAGGCGGCGCAGCAGTTGGCGCTGGCTGTGGGCGAGGATTTAACGCGGCTGGACGAAGAAGTCGTGAAACTGTTGACGTATGTGGACCGCGCACGCCCGGTGAACGCTGAGGATGTCCGCCGCCTCACGCCCGAGTCGGCCGAGACGGATGTCTTTGCCATGGTGGACGCGGTCGGTCAGCGCGACGGGCCAAAGGCCACGCGCCTGCTGCACAAGATGCTCGGCGAACAGGAGGCCGGCTACATCATGGGCATGGTGGTACGCCAAATACGCTTGCTGCTCCTGGCGCGCGAAGCGCTCGACACGGGCCCGCGAACGATCCGCCTGGGCGATGCGCTGCGCGGCATCGCCTTGCGCGAGACTGAGCGCGTTCCGGATTTTGTGGCCGACAAGCTCGAGGCCCAGGCCCGCCGCTTCAGCATTGGCGCACTGGACCAGTTGTACGGCCAGTTGCGCGATCTGGACGAGGACATCAAGACCGGGACAATCGCGGCCGGCGTGGGCCTGGAGGCCATGCTCGCAGCCTGGTGCACACGTTGAGGCGCCGGCGCGACCTCGCACGCGGGAGAAAACGGCGGGCCAGAGCTGGCCCGCCGTCGGATGTGTTGCGTGACACGCTCACTTGGCCGGCTTGGCAGCCTTCTCGACGGGTTGTTCTTCAGGGTGGTTGAAAAGGATGCCCTGACCCTCGGCATAGTCGACCACCACGGTGTCGCCGGTCTTGAACTTACCCTCCAGGATCATCATCGAAAGCGGCGATTCGACGTGCTTCTGTAGCGCGCGGCGCAGCGGGCGTGCGCCGAAGGCCGGGTCGTAGCCCTCGCGCGCCAGCCATATGCGCGCCGCCTCGGTCAGTTCCACGGCAATGCCCTGCTCGGAGAGCATGCTGCGGATTTCCTTCATCTGCAGGTCCACGATGCGCTCCATGTCCTCAATCTTGAGCGGCGAGAAGATGATGATCTCGTCGATGCGATTGAGGAATTCGGGGCGGAAGGTGGATTTGAGCGCCTGCTCGATCTTCTCGTGGCTGCCGTCGCTCTCGCCGTTCTCGCCGCGGCGCAGGAAGCCGAGCGACCCGGAACGTTTGACGTATTCGGTGCCCAGGTTGCTGGTCATGATGAGCACGGTGTTGCGGAAGTCGACCGCCCGCCCCTGGCCGTCGGTCATGCGCCCGTCCTCGAGAATCTGGAGGAGCGCATTCCACACATCGGGATGGGCCTTCTCGATTTCGTCGAAGAGCACCACGCGGTACGGGCGCCGGCGCACGGCCTCAGTGAGCTGGCCGCCCTCTTCGTAGCCCACGTATCCCGGCGGGGCGCCGAACATGCGGCTGACCGTGTGCTGCTCGCGGTACTCCGACATGTCGATGCGCACCAGCGCATCTTCGTCGTCGAAGAGGAAGGCGGCCAAGGCTTTGGCTAGTTCGGTCTTGCCCACACCGGAGGAGCACAGGAAGATGAAGGAGCCGATCGGCCGGCGCGGGTCCTTGAGGCCGGAACGCGCGCGGCGGATGGCGTCCGAGAGGGCGTGGAGGGCCTCCGTCTGACCGACGATGCGCTCGTGCAGCCGGTCCTCCATGTGCAGGAGCTTCTGGGATTCGGTTTCCATCATCTGGGTGACGGGGATGCCGGTCCACTGGGCAACGACTTCGGCGATATCGTTTTCATCCACGACGTCGTCCAGGCGGTGTTCGTCTTCCCATTGCTCGCGCTTGCCGTTGAACTCGGTCTCCAGGCGCAGTCGTTCGGCCTTCTTTTGCGCCGCGTGTTCGTAGTCGCGGGTCAGGCCGGCCTGCTCTTCTTCGGCTTGCACGCGGGTAATCTCGGCCTTGAGCTTCTTCAGGTCTGGCGGCAAGGAGTACAGCGCCAGGCGCAGTTTGGCGGCCGCTTCGTCGATCAGATCGATGGCCTTGTCGGGCAGGCTGCGATCGGTCACGTAGCGGTTGGACAGGCGCGCGGCCGCGACCAGCGCCGCCTCCGAGAAGAGTACCTTGTGGTGTGCCTCGTAGCGGTCGCGCAGGCCGCGCAGCATCTCGATCGACTCTTCGACGTTCGGCTCATCGACGTACACCGGGGCAAAACGCCGTTCGAGGGCGGCGTCCTTTTCGATGTGCTTGTGGTATTCGTCGAGGGTGGTGGCCCCCACGCACTGCAACTCGCCGCGCGAGAGCGCCGGCTTGAGCATGTTGGAGGCATCCATCGCGCCCTGCGCCGCGCCTGCCCCCACCACCGTGTGCAGCTCATCAATGAACAGGATGATCTCGCCGCTGGCGCGCTGGATTTCTTCGATGGCGGCCTTCAACCGTTCCTCGAATTCGCCGCGGAACCGCGAGCCGGCGATCATCGCCCCCAGGTCGAGCGCCACCACGCGCTTGCCCATAAGGAGCTCGGGCACGTCGTTGGTGGCGATCTTCTGCGCCAGGCCTTCCACGATGGCCGTCTTGCCCACGCCTGCCTCGCCGATGAGCACCGGGTTGTTCTTGGTGCGGCGCGAGAGGATCTGGATGACGCGCAGGATTTCTTTGTCGCGGCCGATGACCGGATCGAGCTTGCCCTCTTTGGCGGCCTGAGTCAGGTCGCGCGAATACTTCTCCAGCGTACGGTAGCGGCTCTCGGCCTGCGGATCGGTGACGCGCTGGCCGCCGCGAATGTCTTTGACCGCATCCAGCACGCGCTCCTTGCTGATGCCCGCTTCGCTCAGGGCGCGCGCCGCGGGCGTGTTGTGTTCGGAAACGATCGCCAGGAAGATGTGCTCGGTGGAAATGTACTCGTCGCGCAGGCGGTTGGCTTCTTCATTGGCCAGATCGATGATGCGTTTGACGCGCGGGGTGATGAAGATTTGCCCGGTGCCGCCGCCATAGATGCTGGCCTTGGGGCTGGCGCGCAAAATGCCGTCGATGCGCTGCGCCAGCAGGTCCGCGTTAACCGTCAGGCGCTCGAGAATCTGCGGGATGACACCCTCCGGTTGCTCAAGCAGCGCCAGCAGGAGGTGCTCGGTGTCGATCTGATTGTGACCGTAGCGCTGGATGATCTCCGCCGAACGCTGGGCGGCATCCTGAGCACGCTCGGTAAAGCGGTCGAAACGCATCATGCGCGGGTCTCCTCAGAGCCTTGGGCAGCGCGCCTGATGGGCGCGGGCCGGGTTCATGTGAATGATTATATTACGTGTCCTTTGTATGAATTGCGTTTGCGGTCCACGATAAGCAAAAGCCGGCCTGGCAGGGCCGGCTTGCATGCCAACGCATGCTTTTTGTGCTCCAGGCGCGCAAGGCGCCCGGCAGGCGGCTAGCCCGTGCTGGTGGTAGGTGCAACCTCGGGGCCAGAAGCCGCGGGCAGGTTCTGGCCGCTCAGGCGGCGGTAGGTGAGCGTCCAGGCCGCCTGGATGTAAGCCAGCAGGATCCCCTGCGCCACGATCAGCACCGGCAAATAGACCGCCAGGCATACGCCGGCGGTCACCAGACCCGTTGCGAGAACGCCACGCGAGCCGGCCAGTTCGCCGAAGACAATGCCCAGCCCGGCCGGCAATGCCACCAGGATAACCGGCAGCGAGATGATCAGGCCGGCCAGCCACCCGCCGATGCCCAGGATCAGCGCCATGACCACGACCGGACCGAGGTTGGCCCGCGCCATCTCCCAGCCGCGGCGCAGCGCGTCCATGACCCCCAGATCGTCGGAGACCAATGCGACGTTGGCGAGCCGCAAGACGACCGCCACCGCCCACGCCAGAATGACGATCACGCACACGACGGGGAGCACGCACAAAAGGGCGGCGCCCAGAGTGCCGATCGCGAGGAAGATGATGGAGACCAGAATGATCAGCAAGGCCAGCCCGATCGCCAGGCCCACCAGGAGGTTGAGCCCGAACACTCGCCAGAAGTAATGCGTGCTGGCCGAGAAGAGCTCGCTCAAGCCGAGGCGCTCCGCGCCCTCATCGGCCATGCGAGTGCCGCGGATAAGCCCGATGCGGCCCGTGAACCCGAGAAACATGGACAGCGCAGCCAGGGCCAGGATCCCCAGGCCGATGAGCAGAAAGACCCACCACGGGGTGTGTGCGATTCTCTGACCGAGTTCATTGACAAAGTGTTGCATCGCCGGCGGAAGGTCGCCGCCGGAGACTTCGTAGCCGGTGTTGCCGCCGCCCCCGCTGCTGCCGCCGCCGTTTCCGCCGACGCACCCGGCCAGAATTCCGAATACCCACAGGACCTTGTGCTTCCACACAGTCTTCCACGACCGCGAAAGGACTTCACCGTATTCCATCAAACCTCCTGCAGGATGTACCGGCCGCGGGCGCTATTCCCATTCGATCGTCGCCGGGGGCTTGCTGGTGATATCGTACACCACCCGGTTAACGCCTGCGACCTCGTTGACGATGCGCTCGGCCACGCGCTCGAGCACGGCGGCCGGCAGGCGCGCCCAATCCGCGGTCATGAAATCCTCGGTGGTCACGGCGCGCAGAGCCAGCACCTCCTGGTACGTCCGGCCGTCGCCCATCACACCCACCGAGCGCACCGGCAGCAGCACCGCAAAGGCCTGGGCCGTCTCCTGGCGCAGCAGGCCAGCTCGCTCGAGTTCTGTGGTGAAGATCGCATCCGCCAGACGCAGCCGCTCGACGCGCTCCCAGGTGACCTCGCCCAGGCAGCGCACCGCCAACCCGGGGCCAGGGAAAGGCTGACGCCACAGCAGGCTCTCGGGCAAGCCGAGCTGCATGCCCACCCGGCGCACCTCATCCTTAAAGAGATAGCGCAGCGGTTCGACGATTTCGAGGCGCATGTCGCTCGGCAGCCCGCCCACGTTATGGTGAGTCTTGATGCGCGCCGCGCTCTGCCGCTCCGGTGCGCGCGACTCGATCACGTCAGGGTAGATGGTACCTTGCACGAGGAAGCGCGCCTGGCGCGCCACGTGCTGCGCTTCGCGTTCGAACACACGGATGAACTTCTCGCCGACGATGGCCCGCTTGCGCTCCGGGTCGGTCACTCCGGCGAGCGCCTCGAGGAACTCCTCGGCCGCGTTGACCGCCACCAGGCGGGCGCCGAGCGCCGTCTGCAGCGTCTCCACCACCTGCTGCGGCTCGCCCAGCCGCAGCAAGCCGGTATCCACAAAGAGGCAGGTGAGTTGCTCGCCCACCGCGCGCTGCGCCAGTGCCGCGGCGACGAGCGAATCCACGCCACCGCTCACGGCCGCGAGCAGCGGGGACAGGCCCACCTGGGCTTGAATGCCGGCGATGCTGGCCTGCACCACCGACTCGGGAGTCCATTCGGCGCGAAGGTCGCAGGCCGCGAGGAAGGCGTTCAGAATCTCGCGGCCGTGTTCGGTGTGATTCACTTCCGGATGGAACTGCAGCGCGTAGCGGTGTTGGGCGGGGTCTTCCATGGCGGCGATCGGACAGCTCGGGCTGGAGGCCGTCTGGCGGAAGCCGGCAGGCATGCTTTCAACCTGGTCGCCGTGACTCATCCAGACTTCGAAGGCGACAGGCAACGCCTCGCCCAGGAGGGTCGAGCCGGCCTGGCGCGTGAGCGCGGTGCGCCCGTACTCCCGGCGCGCAGAGGCCCGCACCCGGCCGCCCAACTGTTGCGCGAGGAGCTGCATGCCATAACAGATGCCGAGCACCGGCCGGCGGCTTTCGAGGACGTAAGCCGGCAGGAGCGGCGCACCCGGATCGTAGACCGAGTTCGGACCGCCGGAGAGGATAAACGCTTTGGGGTCGAGCGCCAGGACCTCGGCCGCGGGCGTGCTGTGGGGGAGCAATTCGCAGTACACACCCGCTTCACGCACCCGGCGCGTGATGAGCTGTGAGTACTGCGATCCGAAGTCGAGTATGACGACGGTTTCCACCCGCGTGCCCGGCCCTCAATCGGCGAAGAGAATGCGCCCTTCACTCATGTCGGATATGCGTGCAAGCGACTCGATGGGCACGCCGAGCGATCGGAGGAACTCGCGCCCGCCCTCGAAGATCTTCTCGATCACCGCGCCGATGCCGACCACGCTGGCGCCGGCGGCCTGCGCCAGCTGGGCCAGCCCGGCGATGGTCTGCCCGGTGGCGAGGAAATCGTCGATGATGAGCACGCGCTCATCCTTCGAGAGGTACTCGGGCGAAACGATGAGTTCCACCATGCGGCCCTTGGTGTGCGAGGGCGCCAGGGTGAGAAACACCTGATTGGGCATGGTGATGGGTTTGGTCTTGCGCGCATAGACGATCGGGATGCCGAGATGCAGGGCGGTGGTGAGCGCCGGCGCGATGCCGGAGATTTCGGCGGTAAGCACCTTGGTGGCGCGCACGCTGCCAAAGCGGGCCGCCAGTTCGCGGCCGCAGGCATCCATGAGCGCCGGATCCACCTGATGGTTGATGAAGCCATCCACCTTGAGGATGCCGTTGCCCAAGTTGCGGCCGTCGGTGAGGATGCGCAGCTTGAGGGCGTCCATGGCTTACTCTCCTCGTGCGGGTAAGGCGCTGATTCGAGGCATTGGGGAGGTGCCGAACCGGGGGAACATGGCGAGAGTATAGCACAAGCATGCACGACCTCTTCGCTGGGCACCGGCACGCGCGGTGCATCATCGCGCTGCCCTGGAGGCGACAAGGGTGCGGCGATTCGGACCGAGCGTAGCGCCTCTGGGCGCAGCGTTCGCCGAGGCCAGCATCCTCACCCGCAAGGAACTTGTCGCCGAACGAGCGCTGCGCCTGCCGACCATCCATTGGATATTCGAAACGCTGCAACGGGATGAGGGCCGGCGCATGCCGGCCAGCTACTTCCTTGAACGATTGAAGCTCGATCTTGGAGACTACACCGAGAGCCAACTGCAGGCGGCCATCAGCTGGGGGCGCTACGCCGAACGGTTCGCTTTCGACGACGATAGCGACGAGATGTATCTCGAAAGCTGAGGCGAGCCGCGCGCAGAATGACAACGTCCGGCCCGAACGGCCGGACGTCTTGCTGTGTGCCGCACGGGGCGTGGGGCGTGTGGGCGACCGCGGCTCGCCGGATGGGCAGTGCCCCAGGAGGGAATTGAACCCCCAACCTTGGCCTTAGGAGTGCCCTGCTCTATCCTTTTGAGCTACTGGGGCCAACGTCGCGATTATACACCGCTGGTCTCGATGGCCGCACGCACCTTGGCCGCCAATTCGCCGAAGCCGTGGGTGTGAGTCATCTCCAGCGTGCGCGGGCGCGGCAGCGCCACGGGGAGCTCCAGCTTCAGCCGGCCCGGACGGGAGCTCAGGACCAGCACCCGGTCGGCGAGCAGGATCGCCTCGGAAATCGAATGCGTAACCATGACCACCGTTTTGCGCCGCGCCTGCCAGATGCGCAGCAGTTCCTGAGACATGCGCTCGCGGGTGAGGGCATCCAGCGAGGCGAAAGGTTCGTCCAAGAGGAGCACCTGCGGGTCGTGAGCCAGGGCGCGCGCCAGCGCCACGCGCTGAGCCATGCCGCCCGAGAGATCGCGCGGATAGCTGCGCTCGAAGCCCACCAGGCCCACCAGCTCGAGCACCGCCTGCGCGCGCCGCTGCGCCTCAGCGGCGGGAACGCCATCCAATTCGAGTGGCAGCGTGACATTGGCCATGGCGCTGCGCCATGGCAGCAGGTTCAGTCGCTGGAAGACAAAGCCGATGTCGCGCCGCGGCGCGGCCAGCGTCTCACCCTCGAAGACCACTCGCCCGCTCGTGGGCCGCAGCAGACCGCCCACGAGGCGCAGCAGCGTGCTCTTGCCGCAGCCGGACGGCCCCACGATACTCACGAACTCCTGCGGGCGGACTTCGAAGGATACCTCTTCGAGCGCACGCAGCGGCCGCTCGCGGTCGGGGAAGTCGGCCGTGACCTGCTCGACGATGAGCAGCGGCGCAGCCACCGGCCGGGTTGAGGCGCGCCGCACCCGCTCAGGGGATGAAGGCATTGCTGAATGCCTCGCTCACATCCAGCGGCTGGGTCAGTTGGCCCATGCTGCGCAATGTGGCATCGGTGTTGCGCCAGGCTTCCAGGTCGCTCCAGCCCAGGCGCGGTGCCTGCCATAGTGCGATCGACCGGCGCAGGATCTCCATTTGAATCTCACGCGCGGCCGGGTCGAGGCCGCCCAGCCCCTCCACGAACTGGGCGCTCACACTGAAAGCCTGCTCGGGGTCGGCGGCCGCATCGCGCATGCCAGCCAGAGTGGCGTTCACCATCGCGCGCACCAGTTCCGGCTGCTGGCGCAGCGTGGTCTCATTGGTAATGAGCCCATTGGCCGCCAGGTGAGCGTAGTTGGCGACGTTGAGCACGTCGATGGGCACGCCGCTGGCGTGCAGTTTGATCGGCTCATTGGAGGTGTAACCCACCACGGCCTCGGTCTGATCGGCGGTCAGCGCGGCAATCTGGTTAAAGCCGATCACCTCCAATTGCACCTGGTTCTCGTGCAGGCCGGCCGAGTTGAGCAGCGCGGTCAGGCCCACATAGGACGCGCCGCACAGGCAGGGAATGCCGATCGAGCGTCCGGCCAGATCCGCCGGCGTGCGGATGCCCGCTTGCGACTTGGCGATCACCGCCACCGGATATTGCTGATACCAGGCCATGACGTAAACCACGGGCAGGCCTTGCGCGCGCGCCAGCAGCACCTGCTCGCCGGAGGCAACGGCAAAGGGCAACGTTCCCGCACCGACCAGGGCCACGCCATCGTTCTCGAACTTATAGTCGAACTCGACCTCCAGCCCGGCCCGCGCGTAATGGCCGTTGGCCACCGCCATGTAGAGCGGTGCGAATTGGATATCCGGGATGTAGCCCACCGGCAAACGGATATGGGTGAGGCTGGGCGCAGCGGAGGGCGTCGGTGCTGCGGAGGGCACCGCGGCCGGCGAAGCGCACGCGCTGAGCAGGAGCGGTAGCAAGAGCGCATACAGGGTGAGACGTGAGGTCATGCAAACCATCCTTCTGGTGAAGCTGACTCGGAGCCCGGCGATCAGGCGCGCCAGGCCAACGAGACGCGTTCGGCCCAGGCCACCGCGCCGTACAGCGCGAGGGCCATGATGATGAGCGAGAAGATGCCGACGAAGACGAGCGCCGTATCGTATTGCTGACGCCCCAAGTTGATGAGAAAGCCCAGGCCGCGGTCGGAGCCGACAAATTCGCCGACCACTGCGCCGATGACCGAGAGCGTCGCGCCGACCTTCAGCCCGCCGAGCAAGACCGGCAGCGCGGCCGGCACCTCCAGGTAACGGAATGTCTGCCAGCGCGAAGCTTTGAGCGAACGCATCAGCTCGCGCAGGTTGGCCTCCACCGAACGCAAGCCGACCACCGTGTTGACCAGCACTGGGAAGAAAACGATCAGCGCCGAGATGAGGACTTTCGAGAGCATGCCCGGGCCGAGCCAGATGATGAGCAGCGGGGCAATGGCCACCGAGGGAATGGCCTGCGAGGCGACGATGTACGGCACCAGGAAGCGCTCGGCCGCCTCCGACTTGGCCAAGGGGTAGCCGAAAAGAAAGGCAAAGAAGGCACCCAGCCCGAGGCCGAGCAACACCTCGTAAAGAGTGACCCACGTGTGACGCAGAAGTGAACCGTCCGCACATGCCCGCAGCGCACGCTGCCCGACCAATTGCGGTGATGGCAAAATGAAAGCCGGCAGCCGGCTGAGGCGGGCCACCGCTTCCCAGCCCAGCCAAGCCGCGCCCAATACAAGCAGGGGCATCAGCAGGCGCAGCGCAGTTGGGCCGGCCTCGCGTGTGGCGGGCGGCGGCGGGGTTTCACCCGAGCGGTCGATCCTCTTCATGAAAAGGGAACTCCCGAAGGCGAACCTTCGGGAGCGTGAGGACAGTGTGCGTCGCAACGGGCAGCGTGGGCTGCCGCGCGCGCACTCAGGCACCCGCCGGGCGGAGGGCCAACAAAAACCCCAAAACCAATGAGGCTTCGGGGAAAGCAGGCGTGGCCCGCCGCGACGGCGGAGGCACTGGCTTCCTGTCTTCCTTCCCGACTATACGGTCGGCCCCGGCTTTGCACCGGATCCTGCCCGTGGGCCATGCATTGCGACCCATGGGCTCGCGGGCTCGTTGAGCCTGCGCATTGCAGTGCTCAACCCACCGCCGATCGGGAATTGGGCCAATCGAGCGCGACCCTCACCCTGCCCCGGAGGATGCCATATTCTATTGACCTTATTATATATCATACCGGGTCGTGGGTTCAAGCACGCCCGGGCTTGGCGCACGCCGTAGGTGGCAGCCAAAGCTGCGTGCGGCGCATGAACCCGGGCAACTGCCGACTGAGCCGCACGCGCGATGGCGGCCTGGGCGCGCGAACGGAGATACAATCCGCGCGATGGGCGGGAACCCGGGCTGGGGCGGACAGGCTCAGCCGCTGGCCGCTCCATTGCATCTGCGGGAGGGCAATCATGCCTGAGACCAAGAAACGCCGCTCGCAGCGGACGAGCCGTGTGGTCAACCCGCGCAGCCTGAAAGTCGCCGGAGTGATCATCCTGGTGCAAGCGCTGCTCAAAGTAGCGGTAGGCAGCTACGACTTCATCAGCAGTGGGCGCGCGCTCGGCGGGTTGGATCCGCTCGGCGAATTGCCCATGCCGGCGCTCACGCGCGTCTTCGTCCTGGGCGCCATCAACATCCTGATCGGCCTGGTCTTCTTCTGGGTGGCGGTGGCCACGCTGGGCCGCCGGCCGCGATCGTGGGGGCTGGGCATGAGCGCGCAGAGCGTGGCGCTGGTGGTTGGCCTGGTGAGCTACTTGCGCGGCCACCCCGACTACGTGACGATGGTGCTGGGCGCGGCGGCGGTGTTCTACCTCAACCTGCGGGAGGTGCGCCAGGCCTTGATGCCGGCGGAGGTGCCGACGGTGGAGATCGCTGCGGTGGAGGCCGCATGAACGCTGCCGAGAAGCTCGCCCTGCTGCGCCGATACGAACCCATCCTGCGCTTCACCCGCGGCGAGTCGTTTTATCCGTGCGCGGTCGAAAGCTATGTGGCCGAATGCGGGCTTTACGTCCAAGTGCCGCGCCGGCCGGTGGAGTGCCTGGTGACGGAAGGCAAGCTCACCCTGGCCCATCTGGGCGTGGCGCGCGATCGCGGCCCGCAGGCCATCTACTTCCTCAAATTCATCGATCCCCTGAACCTAGCGGAGATGGCGCGCTACCGCTTGCAGCGCGGCATCGAAGACTTGCGTGACCGGGCGCGGCGTTTCTCGGCCGGGCGGGCCAGGCTCGCGCGCGTGGGCTACAGCTCGCGCATTCTGGATGCGATCTACAGCCTGACCCTGCTCCTGCGCGGGCGCGTGCCCGGCGATACCGCCGCGGCCGCGGCGCTGACCTACGCGCGTATGCAGCACACGCAGGAGTGCTACACCTACTACGGGCGGGTCCTCCAGGAAGCCGGCTGGACCATTCTGCAATACTGGTTCTTCTATCCGTACAACAACTGGCGCTCCGGCTTCCACGGGGTCAACGATCACGAAGCCGATTGGGAGATGGTCAACCTGTACCTGGCGGCGGAGCGCGGCGGGGGGCTCGCGCCGCGCTGGGTGGCCTACGCCTCACACGAGTTCTTGGGCGACGACCTGCGCCGGCGCTGGGATGATGCCGAGCTCGAGAAGGTCGACGGCCACCCAGTGATCTACGTCGGCGCCGGCTCGCATGCCTCGTACTTCGTTGCGGGAGAGTACCTGACCGAGATCGAGCTGCCGTTCATGGCGCCACTGGTGCGGGTGCAGGAGTCCTTGCAGCGCTTCGCGGCGCCGCCCGGCCCGGGCCACACCGAGAGCGCTGAGATGGAACCCTCGGCGGTGCCGAACCTCTTGCGCATCCCGTTTGTGGATTACGCCCGCGGCGACGGCGCGGC
>JAPLGX010000186.1 GCA_026389925.1 Chloroflexota bacterium | reverse complement strand
CACGACGCCCCCTTCCACCTTGCGCGTGAAGCCCGGTTCGAAAACTCGCGGCAAGTCGTGTTCGAGGATACCCGCCCCGTTATCGCGCACGACGATGGCGATGCCTGGGGAATCGGTCCCATCGTGGCGCAGCAGGGCGCGCGAGGTGTGCACGCTGAGCAAGCCGCCGGCCGGCAGCGCCTCGATCGCGTTCTTGACCACGGCCGAGAACGCTTCGTACAGCCCGGTGCGATCGCCGTGGATGCGCGGCAGATCGTCGGCCAAGGAGAGGTCGAGCGCCACACCTTGCTCGCGCAACCGCTCGCCAAAGGTGGTCACGATCTCCTCCAGCAGCGAGGAAACCGAGACCGGGGCCAGGGTGGTCGGCGTGGGCTGGGCCAGTTCGCGGAAGTGTTGAATCAGGCTGGCGGTGCGCTGCACCGTCTGTTCGATGATTTCCAGATGGTGGGCCACATCCTCGTTGCCGACCGGCATGCGCCGCGAGAGCAGGTAGGAATGCAGCGATAGCGTGCTCAGCGCGTTGTTGATTTCGTGCGCCAGGCCCATCCCCAGTGCGGTGGCCGATTCCAGGCGCGCCGTGCGCAACAGGCGCTCCTCCAACTGACGGCGCGTAGTGATATCGGTCATCACGCCGTCGTAATAGCGGATCGAACCATCCGCCTCGCGCACCATGCGCGCCACATCGCGCACCCAGCGCCAGCGATCCTGGCGGTCGCGCAGGCGGTACTCCTCGATCCATTCCTTGCCCTGGGCGATGGCCGCATCGAACGAGGCGTGCACCCGCTCGCGATCGTCGGGATGCAGGCGCTCATTCCAGATGTTGGACGTGGCAGTCCATTCCTCGGGCGAAAACCCAGTCAGGTCGCGGATGCCCTGCGACATGAAGGTCGTGTGGCCATCGATGCTGCCGCGGTAGATCGCGCCTGGGACGTGCTGCACGGTGCGCTCGAAGCGCTCGTGAGCCTCTTGCAGCGCGCGCAGCAGGCGCGCCTTCTCATAGGCCAGCGCCGCACGCGCCGCGAACATCTCCAACAGGCGCCGGTCCTGCTCGGGGAATTCGCGCGGGTGGAAGAAGTCGAGGATCAAGAGGCCGAACGGCGCACCGTCCGTGCGCAGGGGCAAGTGCGCTACCGCGCGGATGCCGGATTGGCCGACCAACGGATGCAGGTTGGCCTCCAGACGTAGGTTGCTGAAGTAGCGCGCCTGACCGCCGCGGTAGGTGGTCAGGCCCAGGCCGTCGGGCCGGAAGGGCTCGTTGTCGAGCGCGGCCGGCACGTTGCGGCTGATGACCGTGCGCAGCACCTGCGCCTCGGGCTGCCATAACGCGATGCTGCCGCCGTTGGCCCACAGCGCTTCGATGGCCACGTCCAGCGTCAACTCCAACACGCGCACCGGGTCGTCGGCTGCGGAGAGGGAGAGTTCCAGTTCATAAAGACGGGTGAGCGAGTTGAGGCGTTGGGCCGAGGACTCGCTCGCCGCCTGGTTCTCAAGCGTAACGCCGATCTGGCGCACGATCATGTCGGCCAGGCGCAACTGCTCCGGGGCAAACGACGCCTCATCCCACGGCGAGTCTCTCCCGGCCACCAGAATGCCCCAGCGCCGGCCGGGGCCGTGGATCGGTAGCAGGGCGATGCTCTCAGGCGGTTGCGGAGTGAGCAAATGAATCTCGGCCAATGGTGCGGGGTCGTTCTGCGCGCCGCGGCGCCAGACGGCATACGTGCCGCGCTGCAGGATCTCCGCCATCCGCGGCAGCGAGCTGAGCGGCAACACCGTTCCGGGCGGCGCCAGGTCCTCAACCGGCTGCAGTGAGGTGGCCGCTTCGACACGAAAGCTCTGCCCATCTTCATCCAGCATCAACGTCAGGCAGAAGCCGGCGTTGAGGTATTCGCCCATCATGCGCGTGACCTGGGCCAGCAGGAAGCTGGGTTGATCCTCGCCGCCTCCCAGCGGCCCACGCGTCAGCAGGTGCACCAGGTTGTTCGCCAGGCCTTCGAAATGGTGCGCGCGATGGCGCTCGCGTTCCAGGTGGCGCATGTGTTCGAGGTTGGCGCCCGCGCTCTCGGCCAGGGCGGTCAAGAGGCGCACGTCTTCGTCGAAATAGGCCCCGGGGCGCAGCGTCTGGGCTGAGATCATGCCGATCAGCCGGTCGCCCACGCGCAGTGGGGCGCACACCGCCGAGCGCACGGGCTGCTCACCGCCGTAGTGGTGTGGCGTGAACGGCAAAGGTCCGGCCAGGTCGTCCACGCGGAACCCCTGCCGCTCGGCCTGCATGTTGCCCAGCAGCCCGGGTTTGGCCGAGACGGTGATCGGCGCACTGCGCTTGTCATTGTCGATGACATAGACCAGCCGCGCCTGACCGCCGTCTTCGTCATAGAGGGCGATGACGAACGAGTCGCACGGCATGAGCTCGCGCGTGCCCTCGTGCAGCGCCTGGTAGATCTGCTCCAGGCCGGTGGCCGAGGCCACCCCGTGGGCGATCTTCAGCAGCGTTTCGCGTTGCTGTGCCACGCGGCGCAAGAGGTCCGAGAAGTCGAGATGCTCGAGAACCGTCCCCAGGTTGGAGACGATCGTCCGCGCCACCTCCACCTCGCGAGCCGTGAGCTGCCCGGGCGCATCGGCCAGAAGCAACAGCACGCCGCGTGCAGCCTGGCTGACCTTGATCGGTGCCAGGATGGCAGCGGCAGGGGAGATGTCGTTGGCCGCCTGGCGTTGGGCGAGCATCCGGCGCATGGGCTCAGCCGCCAGCGCCGCCTCCAGCTCGGCCCCGCTGTGCAGCGCGGCCTCGCGAGATTGAACTGCCGCCGCGATCAGGTTGCCTGAGGTGCCGAAACCGGGAAGCAGCGAGGTCTCGCCCAGGCCAAAAGAGGCAAAGGGCAGGAGCTCCTTGCGCGTGTTCTCGAGCAGGAAGACGACCCCTGCGTCGGCTTGCGGCACGGCCCGCTGGAGCAGTGAAGGCAGGCGGTCGCGCAGTTGGTCGAAGGTGAGCGCATTGGCCAGAGGCTGACCGAGTGTCGCCAGGCGCAGCAGATCACCCGAATGCTTGAGTTCCGCCTCCAGCGTGTCGCGCCAGAAGCGGACGGCGATCTGAGCGCCGCGGGTCATGACAAACCCGGAGGCTGCGTAGGTCAGGCACCGCAGCATGAGATCAACCCAGGTGAACGGAGTCCCGCGGCCGGCCAGCATCACCGTCAGCGTAGCGTCCAGCACAATCGCCAGCCCGACAGCCGGCCAGGTGGCCCAACGCTCGCTGGCGAATGCCATGAACGCGATGCTGAGGGGATAGAACAGCCACACTGAGGACGCGACCGGACGCAGGAAGTAATCGCTAACTGCGATCAGCGCGAGGGTTCCCAGGTCGAGGGTGTGCGAGAGCCAGACTGGGATGCGCCGCCGCGACAGGTGGCGTGCCGCCACCACGGCGCTGTAGGCCACAACGCCGGCCAGGACCAGAAGGCCCCGCTGCTTTTCGGCCGCCGGGAGGGGCGAGAGCCACAAGGCAGCCGCCAGGCCGCCCGCCAGGACGAGCATTCCGGCAAGATAGAGGACAGGCAGCGCACCGGGATGCCCGCGGTTGGTGTCCATGGTCGCTCGATCGTCGTCCTTCGATTATAGCCTGGAGAGACTCGTTTGCAAGAGAAAATGCCATCCGCCCGCGTTCGGTAAGGCAATTGCCACGATGGGGTATAGTTGCCCGAAGCGGCGGCTCCTCCTCCTGGAGGTATTGCATATTCCGGACCACCCCGGCGCGCCGCGCGCATCTCTGCCAACGGCTCATCTTGCGGGGCGAATGAGGGCGAAGATGGAAAATCGCTTCGTCACCTGGCTGGAAATCGACCTGTCGGCGATCGAGGACAATGTCCGCCGCCTGTGCGCACTGACCCGCACGCCGCTCATGGCCGTGGTCAAGGCCAACGGCTACGGTCACGGTGCGCGTCAGGTGGCGCGCGCGGCCGCCTCTGGCGGTGCCGCCTGGCTTGGCGTGGCTCGCCTCGCGGAAGCCCTCGAGTTGCGCGCCGCCGGGCTGCGCCTGCCCATCCTCATCCTGGGCGTCGTTTCCGTGGCCGAGGTCGAGGCGGCTGTCGCCGCCGACGTGGCTCTGACTGTCCCATCCGTTGAACTGGCGCGTGCCTACGGGCAGCGGGCGGCGGCGCTGGGCGTGCAGGCCCGCATCCACCTCAAGATCGACAGCGGCATGGGTCGCCTGGGTGTGGTTCCGAACGAGGCGCTCACCGCGCTGCGTGAGGTGCAGCGCCACACCGCCTTGCGGTTGGAGGGCCTCTTCACCCACCTGGCCAGGGCCGATGAGAGCGACTCCGCCCCGACCCACGCTCAGTTGGCTTCCTTCCAAACCGTTGTGGATGGCCTGCGCGAGGAAGGTCTGCCTCTGCCGATGCTCCACGCGGCGAACTCTGCGGCCGCGCTCAACTTCCCCGAAGCGCGCCTGGGTTTGGTGCGCGTGGGCATTGCCATGTACGGCCTTCACCCCTCAGCGGAAGCACCTCTGCCAGAGGGGTTCCGTCCGGCGCTCACCTGGAAGGCACAACTGGCCTCGTGCAAGGAACTGCCAGCTGGTCACGGCGTGAGCTACGGTCACGAATACCTCACCCGCGGTCCCGAGGTCGTCGGGGTTATCCCGCTGGGCTACGCCGATGGCTTTCGGCGGGCCAGGCCGAACACGGTGCTCATCCAGGGGGCGCGCGCGGCGGTGGTGGGGCGCGTGTGCATGGATCAGTGTATGGTACGCCTCCCGGCAGCGCTGCCGCTCGGCACCGAGGTGGTCCTCATCGGCCGCCAGGGCAGCGAGGTCATATCCGCCGAAGAGGTCGCGGAGCGCTGGGCGACGAACAACTACGAGGTCGTGACCGGTCTCGGAGCGCGCGTGCCGCGTGTCTACACGGGCGAACGCTAAGCCAGCAGACCGGCAGGCAGGGAGCGCGCGGGCGATGGAATGCGCTAGCCCACTTCGCCGATGCGCCTCACGCGCCCAAGCATGAGGTATGGCGGCAGCAGCGCGCACACAAGTGCGAACATACCTCCCACGACCACGCCGATCGCCTGGCCCAACCCCACGCTGCCTCCCAGCGCTGGCACGAGCACGGCCGGGCCGATGAAGAACGCCGCGACGAGTGCCATGTAGGCCATGCCCGCAAACGATCCAATGCACCCGACCGAACCGCGCACCATGTGCCGCGGGTCTTCCCATTCCAGGTTGGCGCCTGCCACGCCGAAGGCCAGGTTCACGCCCACTGCACCCGCCAAGGCCAAAGCCACAACCGGCATGCCGAATAGCATCATGCTGGCCCCTGCCCTCTGCAGCAGGGAGGCGACCGCGAGAAAGGCTTCGCCGATCACCAGCGTCGGCACGTAAGCGGCGAGTGCCTTGGCGAGCATCAAGCGCACGGGGGTCACCGGCGCGGTCTTGATCAGCCAGTAGGCACGGCCCTCGTGAGAGAAGGCCATCATCCCCAAACGGGAGAGCATGATCCAGCCGATGAACAGGGCAATGCCGATATTGCCATACGCCAGCATCTGACTGGCGCTGTGCATGAACCACTCCGGTGCTTCGCCACGTCCCGGGTCCACCTGCCCGCCGCTGCGGGCCAGCATGATCGCATACACAATGCCCACGATGAGCGGGGTCATCAGCTGCGAAAGGTTGCGCAGGTCGCGCCTCAAGACGAGTGCATCCTTGACAATCAGCGCACTCACCGCCCGCGGCAATAGCGGCGGGAGCGCCGGGCGTCGGGCTGGCGTGGCGCGCGGGGCCGCATGCGGGCGGGCGCGCGGCCGGCGTTGCGTGCCGGCTTGCATCTGCGACCAGCCGGTGTGATACAGCACTTCACAGGCGCGCAGTGCCACGGCGAAGATGCCAACCGCCAGCACGAGCGTCAGCCCCAGGCCCAGTGCGGCGCTTGCCCCCTGCCCTGTGCCCAGGCCGATCAAGCCGCGTCCGGCCCAGGCGAAGGGCGACCACGGCGCGTTGGCACGAGCGAGCAGGTCCATCAGCTGAGTCGTCTGCCGGGCGTCGAAAGTCATGTTGCGGGTGAAGTTGCCCGACTGAGAGCAGATGAGGGAGGCCGCAGCACCGACCGCCGCCAGCGCTTCCGCGACGCGCCGCGCCGGAACGAGGCGCACCACGCCCATGACCAACACCGCCGACAGACCGGCTGCCGCGAGCGTCATGCAGACCAGCAGCAGGATCACCAGCGGATAGAACAGCATGTGATACCCGGCCGAGGCGCCGAGCCCGAAGAGCACCGGCAGGCTGAAGAGGCACAGCAGGGCGAAGTTGGGCAGGATGGCCTGGATCAGCTTGCTGATGAACACCGCCCGCACCGGGATGGGCGCGGCCATCAGAAAGTCCATATCGCGCGCCAGATACAGCGATTGCAGCAGAACCCCGAAACTTGTGACCAGGATGGTGAGGAAGGCGCCCGTCAGTATGACGGTGGGCAACGCTTCGAGCACCTGGGTGAGGTCGACGGCCTGGGCCAGTTCCGGCGAGCGCAGGAAACTGAGAAGCGCCCAGCTTCCTGCGAAGGCAGCCACCAAGAGCCCAACCAAGAGCGCGGCCAGAACCACTGTGCCGATCTTGCGCCGCAAGGTCGCATGGCGGAGGACACTGGCCCAAATCCGAACGCGCAGCCAGAGCAGCTTCCACGTGCTGGAGGCCACTGAGGCGTGCGGCGCGGCCGCGCCGCTCATTGCAGCACCTCGGCGATCGCGGCGTCCTCGGCCCCGCCGGTGAGCGAAAGGAAAATGTCTTCCAGGCTGGACTGGCCCTGGCCCATCGCGCGCAGTTCGGCCATCGTGCCCACCGCCACCAGCGCCCCGCGATTGATGATGCCTATCCGATCGCACATGCGCTCGGCAATCTCAAGAATGTGCGTGGACAGAAACACCGCGGCGCCGCGCTGCGCGAGCTGGCGGAGGAGATCCTTGATCAGGCGCGCAGACCTCGGGTCCAGTCCGACCGTCGGCTCATCAAGCACCAGCACGCGCGGGTCGTGCACCAGGGCGGCCGCCAGGCTCGCCTTCTGGCGCATGCCGTGACTGTACGAGTCGATCAGGTCGTCGGCCGCGGCGGTCAAGTCGAAAAGCCGCAGAAGCTCCTCGATGCGCCGCTCGACCACGACCGGCTCCACATCGTACAACTCGCCCACAAAGCGCAGCAGTTCGCGCGCCGAAAGCTTGCTGTACAAATTGGGCTCATCCGGGACAAAGCCGCTGGCCGCCTTAGCCGCGAGCGGCTCGGTCTGCACATCGTGCCCGGCCACGCGCACAGCGCCAGAGGTGGGTTGGAGCAAGCCGACGATCATCTTGATCGTGGTTGTCTTGCCGGCGCCGTTCGGTCCGAGGAACCCGAAGATCTCGCCAGCCTGCACCTGCAGGTTCACCTTGTCCACGGCCACTTTGTCGCCGAAGCGTTTCGCCAGGTCGAGGGTCTCGATCAGGATGTCGGTCATGGTCGTGTCCTGTAGCGCGGGCGGTGTGAGCCGCCCGCGCGGGATGAGGAAGGCTGCTGGGCCTGCGGCGCGAGCTAGCCCTTGGCCCCTATGCCCCGGGCGGTGTGGCCCGCTCGAGGCGGCGAAACTCGAAGTACGAGTAAACCGTGGGGATGAGCCCGGCCGCACTCACCGGCGCCAGGATGAACCATATCGAGAATCGTTCGAACAGCGCCCCCAGCGCGGCCACCACACCGGATATTTGGAAAAGGACCGCACCCAGGCGGTGGGTCTTCTCCCACACCACGTCGTTGCTCAAGGTCCAGGGTGTGCGGATGCCGACGAAGAAGTTGCGCTTGGCGTTGCGGATCAGGTCGCCCACAAGGAAGAAGACCAGTCCCATCGCCAGCGGCATGAAGCGGTTGATGCTGATCTCAATGCCCAGGTTCCATAACAGGGTGAACACGTGCACCGCGAGCATGAAGACCATGATCAGCACGACGAAACGATCATACTGTGGCCGGAAGGCGGCGATGTTGTGCTTGAGTGGGTCGATGAAGGGGATGGCCAGGAACATGAGGCCCATGCCCAACATCATGAGCGGCACCAGGAAAACGCCCCACAGGCGTGTCATGGTCCCATCCACCTGGCCGAGCTCATTCCAATGGCTGGCCACCAACTCGGGCAGTCGCGGGTAGACCAGCACGCCTGCAACAAACGCCAGAAGGACAACAACCCACGAGATGATCCTAGCGGTTTTCACGGCAGTATCCTTTCGATCCTCCAAAGTGAACCGGCAGCCCAGCCTCCGGCTGTTGCCGGCTAGAGACGCGAGAACAAACGATTGCGTGAGAATGTACGCACGCCGACCCACAACAGGCCGGCATCCACAGCCCAAACGGCCAGGCCCACCAAGAACGCCACCGGCACACTGAGGAAAAGGACCCCCGTCACCTGGCCGGCCACCAGCGCGAGCACCAGCACCACGCCCGAAGCGCTCATCTGGTAGGCCTCCATAAAAGTGCCCACACGCGATGAAATGATCACCGCCGAGGCCATGCCCAACGTGGCCACTGCCGGAACGACCCACAGCATGAGCGGCCACCAGGGCGCGGTAGGAAACCACAGGCGGCCCATCACCGGCAGCCCGGCCAGATTGACCACGATACTGTAGACCACGAAGCTGGCCCAGCACAAGGCCAGCGCCGGCAGTAGCGAGGCAACGATCTTGCCCAGGATGAGTTCGGCGTCGCTGGTAGGCGAATACAGCAGGCCCTCCAGCGTTTTGCGCTCCTTCTCCCCGACGAAAGAATCGGAGGCCACGATGCTGGCCATCATCAGCGGCAAGATCAGGAACATCGGCGCAAAGATGTAGCCGGTGGTGAAGACCACCCATACTTGCAGTGGGCTCAGCCCGGCCAGCGCCTGGGTCACGGCGGGCGGCATGCGCTGCAACATGCCCTCCAGTTCCTGCAGCGAGAAGGCGTTGCCGGCCGCGCTGCCGAACGCCTGCGGCAGGAGCACGATGGCGAGCGGGAAGACGACGATGAAAAGCACCGGCACCACCACCGCCGGCACCACGGCCGCCTTGTTCTGCGCCACTTCCTTGAGGTCCTTGCGGGCGATGGCCCAGATCAGCGACCAGTTCATGCAGGCCTTCCTTCCGGCTGCTCCTGCAACTCGAAGTAGATCTCTTCGAGGGTGTGCCGCCGAGGCATCACGCGCATCAGGCGTGCACCCTGCGCGGCCAACCAGCTCACCAGGTCGGGGATATCCGCCTCGCGGCTCACGTGCACCACGAGGCGAGTTGCCTCTCCCTCCACGCGCTGCACACCTGGCTGGCGGGTGAGATCGCGGCGCAGGTCAGCCCGCAGTGCGGTCTGCATGTCCATTTCGACCCATAGGCCGCGCCACAGCGTACGCCCGAGTTCGGCCAGGCTGCCCAACGCGAGCACGCCGCCCTGACGTAGCACCGCCAGCCGGTCGCACAAGCGCTGGGCCTCATCCAAGTTGTGCGTGCATAGGAACACCGTGCGCCCGGCCTGGTGGCTGAGCTGTTCGATGAGTTGCGTCACCTGGTGCGCCGCTTCCGGGTCCAGCCCGGCCGTTGGCTCATCGAGGAAGATGACCTTGGGGCCGTGCAGCAGCGCGCGCGCAAGCGCCAGGCGCTGCTTCATACCCTTGCTGAATCCCCCAGCCTTGTCGTCGGCGCGCGGGCCGAGTTTGAAGAAGTCGAGTTGCGCGTCCACCCGCGCCTCGAGTTCGGCCCGACCCAGGCCGTACAGCGTGCCCGAGAAGCGCAGATTCTCGCGCGCCGAGAGGCGCTCGTAAAGCGAGGGCGTCTCGGTCAGCACACCCGTCTGGCGGCGCACCTCCTTGCCCTGGCTGGCCGGGTCAAGCCCCAGCACGCGCATCCGGCCCGCATCGGGCTTGAGCACCCCGTTGAGCAGGCGCACCGTCGTTGTTTTGCCCGCGCCGTTCGGGCCGAGCACGCCGAAGACTTCGCCCTCGTTGAGCTCAAGTGTAAGGTCGCGCACAGCCTGCACCGGGCCAAAAGCGCGGCTGAGCCCGCTGATCTCGATGACCGCCATGGATCCGCCTCTCAGGCCGTCGCCATCGGCTCGGATGCCGGCACGGTGGAGTCCGCAGGCACCTGCACGGGCAGGCGCCGCGTGGCGATGAGCCATGCCAGGAAGAGCAGTAGGCCAATCCAGCCTAGCGGGCTCACCGGCGTTCCACCCCAGGTCGTGTCGAACGGGGTGAGGAAAAGGATCGAGATGCCGGCCGTGGCGTTGAGCGCGCCGTGCGCCAGCGCCGGCGCCCACGGGCTGCGCGTGCGCAGATACAGCCAGCTGAAGATGGCGCCCAGCAGGACGCACGCCACCACCATCATCAGCGTGCCGAGCACGGGTGCGCTTGGGTAGTTGTGCCCTTGCAGAATGACCGGCGCGTGCCAGATGCCCCAGATGGCGCCGCTCAGCAGGATGGCCTTCCATTGCCCCAGCGGAAGAAGCCGCGGCAGAAGAAACCCGCGCCAGCCCAACTCCTCGCCCATGCCGAAGATTGTGTTGAACAACGGCGCCAGCGTCAGACTCAGCCCGATCTGGGCCGCAACGATCACCCATGCTGGAACAGGCAACCCGCCCGGCACCGAGGCGAAAGTCCCCTTGATCAACGGGAAACCCAGGTCCAGGCGGGCCAGCCCGGAGAGTACTGTGAACAGGCCGGCGGCCAAGGCGAGGGCGGGCGGGAGCAGCCAGGCCCACAGATACACGCGCTTCTCGCCCAGCCGTCCGAGGTTCAAGCTGCGCAGACTCTTCTTCGCCGCAAAGCGTGTGGCGATGAGCGCGCCCAGGCCTGGCCCCCACATGGCCAGCGACCAGGCGACCAGCGCGATGACCTGCTGTGTTTCGGGCGGCGCGCCGCGGAAGGCCAGAGGCAGCGCGAACAGCGGCCAGGATACGCCGAAGGCAAGAAGCAAGAAAACGATGAGCGGTTTTCGGTCCAACATTCGTTTCTATCCTCTACCTCGGGCTGCCCGCTTACGGCGCAAGCTCGCCCGGCAAGCTGCGCCGCCGGCGGGCGGCAGGGGTGAGCGGCCGCTTGGCCACCAGGGTGACCTTCTGGCTCCCCTCACGGTGGAACAGGTTGACCGCCTCCCACCCCTGCTCGCCCAGTTCGTTGAGCGCGGCCTCCAGCTCCTCGTCCTTGGCGCCGATCCAGCGACCGACGCTGAGCACGCGATACTCCCAGCCGAGGGTCTCAGGCATGGATTACTTCTCCTCGCGCGGGGTCGACCGGGCGAGCGACACCAGGCCCGCCATGCCGCCCAGGTTCATCGTCTCCACGGCGCTGCTAGGCACGATCACCAGCGCGCCCTTCTCCTTGAGACCTTCGAAGAGCATGTTCATCGCGCGCAGGTGCAACGCCACCGGGTTGTCCTGGTAGGCGCGCGAGGCCTCGGCGAACGAGTGGGCAATCTGCTTTTCCGATTCGCCCAGGATCACCCGCGCCTGCCGCTCACGCTCGGCCTGTGCCTGACGGCTGAGCGCATCCTCCAGGTTCTGGGGGACGATGACGTCGCGAATCTCCACCGACTGCACGGTGATGCCCCACGGCGTCGTGCGCTCGTCGATGATCTTCTGCAGGTCGGCGTCCATACGCGCCCGCCCCACCAGGATGTCGGCCAGATTCATCTGGCCGATGATCTCGCGCAAGGCGGTCTGCGCGGCCCAGGCGATAGCGGCCCGGTAATCCTCCACCTCGAGCGCGGCCTTTTGTGCATCCCAGGCCAGCCAGAACAGCACCGCATCCACGTCCACCGGCACCGTGTCCTTGGTGAGGGTCTTCTCTGCAGTGAAGGGTGTGACCATCACGCGGTGGTCGATCCAGACTGGCGTCGTGTCAACGATTGGGATGATCCAAAAGAGGCCCGGCCCGCGCAACCCGTGAAACTTTCCGAAGCGCAGGACGACGGCCTTGTCCCACTGGTTGGCCACCTTGAGCGCGAACAGGATGTAGAAGGCGACCAGCAGCAGGACGCCCGAGACCGTCAGGCCGATCCACTGGGCCACGTGCAGCGAATCGAGCAGCGCCGCGACGCCGACCATGACCGCCACGATCACCACGAACAGGAAGATGGAGACCGGGTTGACGCTGCGAGCGGGAACTTTGCGGTCGAACAGGGCTTGCTTGATGACACGCGGGATAGGGCTCATTTCTCCTCCAAACATGCGGCTCGGCGCGATTAAAGCGTGGAGCGTTTGCCTCCGCGGCGCGCCAGGCCATCGGCGAACGCGGCTTCGATTTCATCCGCGGTGAAGCCAAACTTCACGGCTTCCTCCAACCACACCTCGATCAGCGTATCCAGGCGCGCCCGCCTTTCGCGTTCGGATGTTGGCGGCGGCGCCTGTTCCATCACGTATGTCCCTCGTCCTTGCTGCGTTGAGATCACCCCTTCCTCGTGCAAGAGGCGATAGGCACGAGCCACCGTGTTGAAATTGATGCGCAGCTCGGAGGCCATTTCGCGCACTGTTGGCAACTGGCTGCCCGGGTCGAGCGTGCCGGCGGCAACCAGGGCTTTGACCTGTTCGAAAATCTGCGCGTAGATCGGGACCCGGCTGTGGAGATCAAGACGCATGTGCATTTGCCTACTCCCGATTGAACTAATTGTGCGATTCAACTAATTGTAGCATTGAATGCATTGTATAGCAACTTCCGCCATTGTCAAGATCCATTGGACCGGGCACGGAATCCCCTGCGATTCAGCTGATTCCATGCTTGCTGTCACCGAATCCGGTCTTGGAGATGTCGGGTGGGTGTTCCGGTGCGGGTCGCTCTCCGCTTGCATGCCTGCCCCCTGCTCTTTCGCGCCACAAGGTCGCGAGAGGGTTCGCTTTGACCGGCCTGGGTGCGCCGGCCGGCGTTGCGCGGTCCAAAGCAAACCTCCCGCCCTGCGGCGGGAGGTTTGCTGCGGAGGAGTTCGGCTGGGTCCCGGTGCGGGCCGGCACCCCAGCCCCCGTAAATCTGACCGATGGCCAGACGCACGGCCCCCTCGACAGCCAGGATCCCGCGGGCCTCGCGGCTCAACAGAACGCGCCGAGCACCAGAGGCAGCGCGCGGGCGTGCTCGCCCTGAGCGACGCGCGGCGCCAGGCCCATGCGCTCGTAGACTTCAGCCAGCGTCTGCGCGGCCAGCGGTCGCGCGGCCTGCGTGCCATCCAGCAGGACCTCGCGCAGGCGCTCGGGGTGCTGCGCGAGGTCGCGCCGCCGCTCGCGCATTGGCGCCAATGCCTCGTTGAGCGCACAGGCCAGACGTTGCTTGACCTCGACATCTCCCACCGTCCCGGCGCGGTAGCGCTCTTTCAAATCCTCGACCTCCGCTCGATCGGGATTGAAGATAGTGTGGTAGACAAAGAGCGGGTTACCCTCGACGTGGCCGGGGTCGTTCGGATGGACCCGCGTGGGGTCGCTGTACATGCTCATCACCTTGCGCGTGGTCTCCTCGGGCGTATCTTTGAGCAGCAGCGTGTTGCCGTAGGAAGTATGCATGGCGCGGTTGTCGAGCCCGGGCAGCCGCGGCACGGATGAGAGCAGCGCCTGAGGCTCCGGGAAAGTGACGCCGAACAACGGGTTGAAGCGACGGGCGATTTCGCGGGCCAGCTCGAGGTGCGGCAATTGGTCTTCGCCCACCGGCACGCGAGTGGCCTTGTAGAGCAGGATGTCCGCCGCCTGCAGCACCGGGTAAGCCAATAGGCCGAGCGAGGGCTGCAGGCCGAGTTCGCGCGTCTGATCTTTGAAGGTCGGCACGCGTTGGAGGCGCGCCGTGCTGACCAGCATGCTCAGGGCCAGCGCCAGCTGTGTGTGCTCGGGCACAGCCGATTGCAGGATGAGCGTGCTGCGTTGCGGGTCGATGCCCGCCGCCAGCCAGTCGGCCACGACCTCCAGCACGTTGGCCTGGATGCGCTGCGGGTGTGCGTAGTCGGTGGTCAGCACGTGCAGGTCGGCGATCAGGAAGTAGCATGCGTCGCGTTCCTGCAAGGCGATCCACGTCTGCAGCGTTCCCACCAGGTGGCCCAGATGGCGCGGCCCCGTCGGCCGGTGTCCGGTGAGTATGCGTTCGCGGTTCATGTCAGCCCTCCTGCGGCGCGGCAACGCGCCGCCCCAAGAAAGAATCGCCCGCCCCGGCTTGGGGTGGGCGCCAAGGCCCGGTGTGCCACCCAAGGTGGGCAGGCGGTGGAACGAAAAATCCTGTCGCGGATTGCGACAGGATTGCGACGGCCAGCCTCACGGGTATGGAGACGCGGGGCGCGGCCCCTGAAGATCCTCCGCCCAGATAACGGTGGCGGTTCCGGCGCGGGCTACTGGCACAAGGTGTTCACCCGGCAACTCCGAGGTCCATTCCGCGCGTGCGCTGCCGCCAGGTTCACACCGCTCCCCGGCTCTCTGAGGCAGGCGGGCCGCACGTACTCGCCCTCTTCAACGTCTTTCGGCTTGGATTGTTGGTCAAAGTATATCGCCCGGCCCGTGGCTGTCAACCCTCTTGACAATTAGAACAAACGTTCTATATAATAGGAGACGATCGCGGGGTGCCGACAGGCCCCGCAGGAGGTGGCGATGCTTGCGGGAACCTTGGTACAACCCTCGAGCGGGCCGGACCTGGCTCGCCTGCAGGTGGCCGGCGAGTTCGAAATCCTGACCCCGCGCGAGCGCGAGGTCCTGCAACTCATCGTCGCTGGCCAGACCAATCGGCAGATTGCGGATTGCCTGGTGGTCTCACCCGAAACGGTCAAGACCCACGTGCGTCACGTGCTGGGCAAGATGGGCGTCAACCGCAAGGCCGAACTGCGCGCCTTGCTCGACGCAGCACGCTACGCCTGAGAGCCCCTCCAACACCGCAGGGCGAGCCACGGCTTGCCCTGCGCCTTTGGCTCCTCGTCCTCGGTTCACCCTCAGGGCGAGGCGGCAGCCAGCGATCGCACGTCCAGATCGTCGAAGGCAACCGTGAGCAGCGTGCTGCGCTCGGTGCGCGCAAACAAGCCAAGCTGACCGGCCTCGATCAGCGGCTCGGTGTATGAGAGAACCGCCACGCCGTTGGCGTAGGCGGTGAACTGCGAGCCCGCAAACACCACGGCGATTCGATTCTCCGCGGGCGCACCGGGCAATAGCGAGGGTGTCGGCCGCCAGGCACTCGCGCCTTCCAGCCCCGGCCCGAGGTAACGTTCGAAGCGCACGCTGCCGTCGCAGGCAAAGCCGATGCGATACTGTCGATCGCCCTCGGCACGCAACACCACCCCGAATTCATTCTTTGGCGCATCGCACAATAGGCTCCGCGCGGTCACCGCGACATACCCATCCGCCGGCACGCTCTCCGCAAGCAGCACGGCCATGGAGGCCAGCGGCTCTTTGAGCGCGAATGTCAGTTGGCCGGCGGCGATGGCCACCGTTCCGCCACGCGTGGCATGCAGCGGCCAGCCGCGCTCGTTGGCCGTGAAGTCCTCGTGCAGGATGAGATCCCCGGCCTGCGGCGGGAGTGCCTGCGTGGGAGAAACGGCCGGCTCGGGTGTGGCCGTGGCCGTGGGCAGCGCGGGCAACGGCGGCAGCAAGGTGGACAGCGGAACCATCACCGTCGGGGTCGGGGTGAACGCGGGCGTGGGCGTGGCCGTAGCCGGAGCGATCTGACAGGCGCCGAGCACAAACGCCGCCAGCGCTGCGCTGCTCGCCAGCGCCCCTCGCCGGCCGCCTGCGCCTCTCATGGCAGCTTCCAGTAGTCGAGCACGTCGAATTGGATAGCGTAATTGGGGGTGACGCTGGAGGCAATGAACAAGCCGAAGCGTCCCTCGCCAAAGCGGTCGTCGTGTATCTCGTCGAGGAAGACTCCGTTGGCGTACAGCGAGAGGCGGCTGCCGTCGGCCATCAGGCCCAGGCGGTTGGTCTGGTTCGGGCCGGCGAGGAGGGCGGAGTTGGCCGTCCAGTCTTTGAGCTTGGTGAACTCGCTGCCATCCCAGGCGCGCAGCGAATAGCGCCCGTCGCAGGTGAAGCCGAAGAGATAGCCCCTCTTCAGGTCGGGCGCGCGTACCACCAGCCCGTAGCGATCGGCGCCCGAACAGGCAGTCGTCATGGCAGTGGCTTCAATGTAGAAGTTCACCAGGCGTGGCGCGGCCAGCCGCCACCAGTCGCCCTTGTCGGCCTCCGCCACGCTGAAGATCAACTTGCCGTCGCGAATCTCGGCCTGCGGGTTGCCACCCTCCAGGTACCAGTTTTGCCCCGTGTCGAAGGTGTCGTGCCAATCCGGCGTGCCCAAGTTGATGCGCGGATCGGTGGCCGGCGGGGTAGGCGTAGGGACAAGAGTCGGCGTCGCCGTGGGGGCAGCTGTCGGTGGCAGGGAGGAGGGCAAGACCACCGTGGCAGGGGCAAGCGTCACGGCCTCCATCGGGCTGGAAGTCGGGTGCTGCGTGAGCAGCTTGGCCACTTCCGTTTCCACTTGGGAGGTCGGCGGCGTGGGTGTGCCGGCAAGCGTGCACGCCAGTGCCGCCAGGGCGCAGGCGCATGTGACCAAGAATGTGCGGGACATGGGCAGATCCTCTTCTCCTGCGGGACGACCGAGCTTGCGGATCGAACGCCGCAGAATGTGCTGGGCCTCACGAATGGGCCGGCTGTCCGGCCGTTCACCGGAGTTGCGGCCGCCCGGCCCGGTTTGCGTGCTTTCCGATTATACAGAATGCATCTTGCGGCACGCTTCGGAATCTAATAGAATAAATCAGGGAGAATTGGCCCAATATGGCTGGGCAGCCAACAGGCCTTTCATCAAAGGAGAATTCTCATGGCCGACATCATCAAAGTCTCCGCCGAGTCTCGAACCACAGCTGTTGCCGGAGCGATCGCCGGGATCGTCCGCGAACAGAAGCACGCTGAGGTGCAAGCCATCGGGGCGGGTGCCGTCAACCAAGCGGTGAAGGCGTGTGCCATCGCCCGTGGATACCTCGAGGGAGACGGCTTGAATGTCATTTGCATCCCCTCCTTCACCGAGGTCACGATTGACGGCAAAGAACGGACTGCGATCCGCATACTCGTCGAACCCCGATGAGGTCTGGCGTACGGCGCGGTTGCACCTAGAGTGAGGGGGCTTCGAGCACGGCCGCCTCGAGCGCCAAACGCAGATTGAGGTTGCGCTCGATACCGCGCTCGACCCGTTGCAGCGCCGCCAGCCAACGGCGTGCGCGCGCGGCTGAGACGTGTGTGGCCAAAGCGCGGATCTCGTCGGCATAATCCAGGTTGGTGAGCGGCGCCTGCGGGTCGATGCCGGCCAGCAATAGGTCGTGGGTCAGGCTCTGCCACGTTTCCAGCGTCCGCCGCAAGGCCTGCTCCTCATCGCGATCCTTTGTCAAGTGGGCAACTTGCTCGAATCGCTTGGCGCGGGTGGCCGAGAACACCGACCGCCACGCATCGAGCGTGTCGCGGCGCGTTTGGGAAGCGCCTTCATCCTCGACCTCGCGCAGCGCCCAGCCCAACCGGCCTCCGCTGAGATGCGCCAGAAGCTTTGCGCGATCGGGCGGGACCTGCCAGCGCTCAATCAGGGCCGCTTCCACCTCTGGGGTCGGCAGCGTGCGCAGGGTAATGACCCGGCAGCGCGAGACGATTGTGGGCAGGAGCGTTTCGGCGCTTTCGGCCGTGAGCAGAAGAATGACTGAGGCGGGCGGCTCCTCGAGCGTTTTGAGCAGCGCGTTCGCCGTGCTCGAGGTGGCTTGATCGAAATCGGCCAGTAACGCGACTCGCCAATGCAGCTCGAGCGGCGAGAGCGCGAGTATGTGCATCATCTCGCGTGCGGCTTCCACCTTGATCGGCTTGCCTGGCTCCTCGGACAGGAGAACGAAAAGGTCTGGATGTGCGCGCGCGGCGATCTGACGGCACGCCCGGCACGCGCGGCACGCTTCTCCCGGCGCGGGTGGGGCTGTGCAGTTGAGCGCCTGGGCGAAGGCCAGCGCCAGTGTGCGCTTGCCGATGCCGGCCGGGCCGGTGAAGAGATAGGCGTGCGCGGGCCGGCCGAGCGCCAAATCGCGCTGCAAGGCGCGAATCGCCCAGGCGTGCCCGACAACGTTCCAAGTCATGCGGCTGATTCTAGCCGTTGGACGCACGAACGACAAGGCGCGAAGAGCCTGGCGGGGCCCTACTGGCACCCATTCGCGGGCCCCTTGGCCCCGCGGGTGGCGGGAATTGGGGAAATCGTGTAGAGTTAAGCAACAGGGCACGTCAACAGGGCTGGGGCGCTTGAGCCCCAGACTTCAGCAAAGGAGCGGGAACAAAAATGGCTAAAGGACTGAGCAAAGCCGAGTTCATCGGGAAACTCTCCGAGGCGACCAAGCTTAACAAGCGCGAAGTCGCCGACTACCTGGAAGCGATCTCGCATTTGGTCGTATCCGAACTGAAGTCGAGCGGAGAGGTGACGATCCCGGGCTTGTTCAGGGCAAAGGTCGCCGTCCGCCCCGAAACCCAGGACCGGATGGGGGTCAACCCCTTCACCAAGCAGCCCATGCTGATCAAGGGCAAGCCCTCCCGCAAAGTGGTCAAGGCGGCGCCGGTTAAGGCGCTCAAGGATTCGATCTAGCCTGGACTCCGGTTTCGCGCTGCGAAACCGCGACGAGGCGCCTGCCGCTTGGGCAGGTGTGCCCTGCCCGTCATTCAGCAATAAGCCGGCCCGGCTATAGGCCGCGGCTGGCTTTGCGTTTAAGCCGAAGCACACGCCCAGAGTCTCATATCCAAGTCTAATCGGCCGGGCATTGACTCTCACCCCCACGGGCTGATATATCCTCCCCAGGCGGCGCATGGCGCGTCCGGCGCTCGCCCACGCCAAGGATGCAGAGGGGACAAAGTCACGTGAGCCAACGCCCTGGACGGCGGGAGGCCCCGCCCGGATTGCGCTGGGCCGTGCGCGCATTGTAGCTTGTGCTGGCTGCGGCGCTGGTATTCGTGGCAGTTGCCTCGCTGTTCAGCCTTGTGCCCCGCTGAGGTGCGCCGCTCGTGGGCCTAGCGCCGTGCACAGAATGCGGGCCACAAAGAGGGACATTGTGTTGCGCTTCCTGCCGTTTGTCTCAACGTGCGTAACGATCATATTTGCCGCGGTGGTGTTTGCCCGTTACCGCCGGCGTCGCGGCACGCACCTCCTGGTTTGGGCCATCGGCTTACTCCTGTACGCGCTGGGGACGGCGATGGAAGCGCTGCTGGGCCTCACGTTCCAGCCGCAGGCGCTCAAGATGTGGTACCTGACGGGCGCCATGTTGACCGCGGCCTGGCTTGGGCAGGGGACGATGTTCCTTTTGGTGCGGCGCCGAGGTGTTGCACGCGTCTTTCTAGGTGTGCTGGCTGCCTTGTCGCTGCTTGGCGCCTGGCTGGTGTTCAGCGCGCCGACCCTGGGTGGGTCTTACGATGTCCTCGTTCCCGCGTCCGCCCAATACCGTGACATTCTCTCGCGGCCGGGTGCAGTGGTCGCGCTGACGATCAGCCTCAACCTCTATGGGACGCTGCTGCTTGTGGGTGGAGCACTGTGGTCGGCATGGCTCTTCTGGCGCAAGCAGGTCCTCGTGCACCGCGTGCTGGGCAATGTGCTCATCGCCGCCGGGGCACTGGCCCCGGCCATGGGCGGAACCTTCCTGCGCCTCGGTCTGGCGGACTGGCTCTACGTGAGCGAGTTGGTGGGAGCAGCGATCATGTTCGTTGGATTCATCCAGGCGACCATGCCGCAGGAATCCCCCAATGCGGCGCCCCAACGCGCCGCGGCCCGGGCCACCTAGCTTCCTGCATTCGTGCCAGCAGCGGTCGCCCCCGGTACTCAAATGCATGCCGCTAGGTTCTCTCTGGCGGCATTTTGCTGCGTGAGCCCCAATCCGGCATAATGGGGCCTGTGCGCTCCGCCGGGCCGAAAGCAGCCCCCGAGTGCGGGCCGGATGAGCTGCGTTGTCGATTCCATCCTCAGTGAGGCGGAGGAAAACGAACTTATGAGCGATCCGGTGCTGTCGGTGATTGTGATTGTGGGCAGACAACGCGACCGAGCGCAGGCCTGCCTGCGCTCGCTGCTGGCGCAAAACGGGGCGCCCTCGATGGAGATCTTGATGGTGGATTGTGCGCCGGAGGGCACGCCGCCGATTGCGCTGGCGGATCGCGGCAACGTTCGAGTCCTCCGCGGGACCCCGGGCCGGGAATTCGGCGAACTGCGCGCCCAGGCCGTCCACGAGACGCGCGCCCCGATCGTCGCCTTCATCGAGGAACACTGCATCGCCCATCCCGGCTGGGCAGCGGCGATACTCGCTGGACACGCTGCAGGATGGTCGGGCGTGGGCGGCGAGGTCCATAACGGCAACCCCGGCCGCGGGCTGAGTGACGTCATCCTGGCCATATCGTTTGCACCGTGGATGGCACCGGCCTCGCGGGGCGCGCAGGTCCTCCTGCCGGGAAACAATACTTCCTACAAGCGCGACGTGTTGCTGTGCTTTGGGGGAGATCTTGCGCGTCTGTTGCTCACCGAACCCCTGTTGCAGTGGCAGCTGGCCGCCCAGGGCGAGCGATTGCTGCTGGAACCGCGCATGCGCTTCAGCCACACCAATGAGACGCGCCTGACCACGATTTGCCGTGGCTTCTATCTTTGGAATCGCTGCTTTGGAGCCGCACGAGCGGACATCTTGCGTTGGTCGTGGGGGCAACGTGCGGCGCGCCTGGTCGCAGCGCCGCTTGTGCCCTGGGTGCGGGCCGCGCGGCTCCTGGCATTTGGCATGCGCCGTCGTCGCGATCTGCTTGGTAGGTTCGTGCGAGGCCTGCCGGCCGTGATCGTTGCCGAGAGCTTCGCTGTCGCAGGCCAAGTCGTGGGAATGGTCATGGGCCCTGGCTCGGCGCCGGTGCGATTCGTAGACTACGAGGTGGGTGCGTATCGCACGCCGGGAGATCTGGCTTGAGCCTTGCGACTCGCGCCCCGCTCGTCTCCGTGGTCATCCCTGCCTACAAGTCGCAGGATACGCTTGCCGTGTGCCTGAACAGCCTGAAGGCCCAGACCTTCACCGATTACGAGGCTATCCTGGTTGATAGCAGCCCGGACGAGGGCACTCAGGGGCTGGTGAGGCGCGAGTTTGCATGGGTACGCTTTGAGCATTCGCCGCTGCGGCTCCTGCCGCACGCCGCACGCAATCGCGGCGTTGGGCTATCGCACGGGCGCCTGCTCGTTTTCACCGACCCGGATGCGGTCTTTCCGCCCACGTGGTTGGGGCGCCTGGTGGCAACTCACGAGGCCACAGGCCTGGGCGTGATCGGGTCGGTGACGTGCGACGGATCGCGATGGCTGGACGTGGGCGCGCACTTCTGCAAGTTCGACATCTGGCTGCCCGGCGGCCGGGGGCGCGCAATCAAGCTTGGGCCGACCGTGAATATGCTCGTCCCGCGCCGCTGGTACGATGAGGTGGGCGGGTTTCAACCCGACATCATGCTGGGGGACGCCGTGTTCTGCTGGCACCTCGAACGTGCCGGGCGCAGCTTGTGGTTCGATCCGCAGGCCGGGGTGATCCACCACTACCATGCGACCTGGCCTGAGCTATTGCGTGAGCGGTACGCGCGCGGCCGCGAGTTTAACGAGCAACGCCGTCGGTGGGATGCGTGGAGCTGGCGGCGCACGCTGGCCGCGGCGGCGGTTTCGCTGCTCCCGTTGCGACTATCTAACTTCGTGGCGCGGGCCGGGGCCAACGCATTGCGGGCGGGCCTTTTCACGAAATACCTGATGACCCTGCCCGTGATCGT
>JAPLGX010000264.1 GCA_026389925.1 Chloroflexota bacterium | reverse complement strand
GTCTGCCGCGATTTGAGGTCGGCCGATGGGTTTCAAGTCCTCGTCCAGAGGCTGCACGACGAGGAGCTTGACACCCTCCAAGCCCTCGTACTTGCGTGTTGCCACGACGGTACCAGTCACGCGTGCGAACTTCATAGGTGGCCCACCACACGGTGGCCGAAGCGGGTAGCGTCGCCCACGTTCTCCCACATGCCGGGGTGCAACTGGGGGATCACGACCTGGCGCACGAGCAGGTCAGCCCTCTCGAGCACGCCCACGCCGCCCTGAACGGCGGCTTCGACGTCGGCGACCCGCCCGGAGAACAGGACGATGCCCTTCCCGCCCAGGCCGTCGGCCAAGCGCACTTCGACCAGGCGAACGAGGGCTGCCTTGATCCCGGCATCGGCGGCGTGAATCGCCGCCGCGACGGTCGTCGTCTCGATGACGCCCAAAGCGTCGTTGGCCTCTGGCGCGCGCGCACCGCCAATCGTGCCCACGACCTCGGGATGCACATGGGGCAAAAAGACGAAGTCCAAAACCGCATCGGCGCCGACCTGTCGGCCGGCGGCGAGCGACTCTTCGACATCCGCCGTCAGGCCGCCGATCAGCACCAGATACTTGCCGTTGTGCACGGTGCCGGCCTTGATCACGTCGATCGGGGCGCGCTTGACCATGGCATCGGCGGCCTGCATGCCGGCGGCAATGCTGGAAAACTCGACCAGGGCGAGCGCGGGCTCAATCATCGGTCATCGCCTTGCTGCGGAATGAGGTCATCGGTGTCACACGATTCGGAATGCATCCTTGAGGGTGCAGCGGCGGATGCGGCTGAAACTGATCGGGTTGGTGATCCCCTCGCCGGTGGGGCTGGCGATGGTGAAGGAACAGAACCCCTCCCCGCCGCCACCCAGTCCCGCCAGGGACGGGGCGTTCTTGACGAAGATGCTGCAGTCCATCAGCCGCGCCATGCGGCTGAGGTGATCGAGGTTCTTGGAGTACATCACGGCCGTATGCCGGTAGCCGTGTTCGACCTTCTTGGCCAGGTCGATGCCCTCGTCGACGTGACGGACCCGCACCAGCGGCATGATCGGCATCATCTGCTCGGTCACCACCAGAGGGTGATCGGCGCCGACCTCCACCAGGACCAGGCGCACCTCGTCGCCGACGGTGATCCCGATCTCCTTGAGCAGAACAGCGGCGCTCTTGCCGATGAAGGCTTTGTTCATCATCCCGGCCTTCCCCGGCGGAGGCACGTCGGTGAAGATGACCTTCATCAGCCGATCCAGTTGGCCGGCATCGATCTCGTATCCGCCGTGGGCGACCATCGACCGCTTGAGCGCGTCGCCGACCGTCGCCACGGCGAAGGTCTCCTTCTCCACGATGCACACGATGTTATTGTCGAACGACGCACCGCGCACGATGCCGCGGCCGGCCTGGTCGACGTCGGCCGTCTCATCCACCACGACTGGCGGATTGCCCGGGCCGGCGCAGATGGCACGCTTCCCGCTCTGCATGGCGGCCTGCACGACGCCTTCCCCGCCGGTCACCGTGAGCAGGTTCACTGTCGGGTGGCGCATGATCTCCTGCGCCGATTCGATCGTCGGCTCGGCGGTGGCGCACACCAGGTTGGCCGGCCCGCCGGCCTCGACGATCGCCTGATGGAGCAGCTGCACCGCCAAGTTGGTGCACCTCTTTGCCCCCGGGTGAGCGTTGAAGACCACCGCGTTGCCGGCGGAGACCATGCCGATGGCGTTGCAGATCACACTCGAAGTGGGGTTGGTGCTCGGGGTGATCGAGCCGATCACGCCATAGGGGGCGTACTCGACAAGCGTCATCCCGTCGTCGCCGGTCCAGGCGGTCGGGGCAAGGATCTCCGGACCGGGAACCTTGTTGGCGTTGAGCAGGTTCTTCTCGATCTTGTCCTCGAGCCGCCCCATGCCGGTTTCTTCCCAGGCCAGGCGCGCCAGGACTTGAGCGTTCTCGCGTGCCGCGCGGCGCATGTGACTGATCATCCGCTCTCGCAGCGCCAGGGGCAGCCCGCCCAACTGTTCAAACGCCCATCGGGCCGCCCGCATGGCGCTGTCGACGTCCGGGAACAGGTTATCGGCGTGGCGCAGGTCGGGCGCGGATGCGGCCGACGGGGCAGGGCCCACCGGCGGGAGCGGCTCATGCGGCCCGCGCTCCGCCTGGCGCAGCTCAGCCATCACCTGCTGGATGATCGCTTCGATCCGGGCGTCATCGAGCACGGTGTGCTCCTGTGCCCCGCGCTCGCGCCTGTCAGCCATCACCCGACCTCGGCCTTGTTGTAGGTCACCACGCCGTCCACCTCAAGCATGTCGACGATGGCCATGATCACCCCGTCGCACGGACGCTTGTCGGTGACCTTGGTCATGCGCGCCGAGCTCCCCGTGGCGTACAAGACCACTTCGCCCAGGCCCGCCCCCACCGCGTCCGCTGCGACCCGATAGCCGGACACCTCTTTCCCGTTGATGTCCAGCTGGCGCAGCACGAGGAACTTCAACCCCTCGAGCGACGGTTCCTTGCGCGTGGCGACGAGCGTGCCCACTACTCTGCCCAGCAGCATTGGCTACTCCATTCGACGGCCGTGCCTCTGCGCGAGGCGGCCTGCTTCCGCCCGGGCAGTTCCCGGAACCGGACGGGCCGGTGGGGGACCGTCTGGGCCAACCGCCACAACGCCCGCCTAGGCCTTGCCGCCCTTGGCCCCTGCAGGCGCGCGGCCCAGAGGCAGCGTGCGGTCCACGTTCACGTGCGGCCGCGGGATGACGTGGATGGCGACGACCTCGCCGACCTTTTCCGCCCCACGCGCACCGGCTTCGACTGCCGCCTTGACCGCGGCGACGTCACCGCGCACGATGGCCGTGACGAATCCGCCACCGGTCTTCTCGTAGGCGACGAGCTCGACCTTGGCCGCCTTGACCATCGCATCGGCCGCCTCGACCATGGCGGGGTAGCTCTTGGTCTCGATCATTCCCAGCGCTTCGGTTGCCCCGTATTCTTCAGACACAGTTGCCTCCTGATGACATGGTAGATGAGTTCGGACGTCCACGCTCGACGCTTTCCTCGACACTAGTCGCGCCGCCCTCCTTCGACCTCGCGCCCGGTCACCCCCTCGATGGCGGCCACAGCCGCGCCGTACCCGGCCATGATGTCGCGCTCCTCGCCGCCCAGGTACACGCGGCCGAAGCTGCCGAAGGCGCGCACCTCCAGGATGTTGATGTTGGCAGCCTTCTCGGCCTCGTTGGCGGCCAGCGCCGCGTAGCCGGCCGGCTCGACCTCCAGGACATACAGCGTTTGCCCAGCCAGCAGCATGTGCCCGTGGCGCAAGCGGTTGATCAGCTGAACCTGGTGGGCGTCGACGTGACGAATGATCTGGCTGGAGACGACCTTGGGCTTGATGCGTGCCGTCTCGTCGACCTCCAGCGCCCGGAGGATGGCGGCGCCTGCCGCCCGGACCTCGGCCTGGTCCTCATGGTGGACCTCCAGCAGGCCGAAGAGCCGCTCGACGATCTGCATCCCTGGGCGCACCCGCGTTGACTTGAGGGCGATGTCGGTGATACGGTTAATCTCGATCCCGGGCGAGATCTCCACCCACAGGGAGGTGTCGTTGGGCAGGGGCAGGAATCCCTGAGCCACGGTGCCCAGAAAGCCCGCATGCTGCGGTTGAAGGCTGTCGAGGAAGACGTAGGTTCGCAGGTCCACCGTCATCGGCGCTTCTCCTTGCCGGCTACTTCTCGGCTCCCTGAATGATCTTGACGCTGGCGCTGGCGCCGATCCGGCTGGCACCGGCCGCGATCATCTTCTGGGCGTCGGCATACGTGCGAATACCGCCCGCTGCCTTCACCCCCATGGACGGACCGACGACGCGCCGCATCAAGGCCACATCCTCCGGGGTCGCCCCGCTGGGTCCAAAGCCGGTCGAGGTCTTGACGAAGTCCGCGCCGGCGACCTTGGCCAGCTGACAGGCGATCACCTTCTCCTCGTCGGTGAGGAGGGCGGCCTCGATGATGACCTTCAGGATGGCATTCCCGGCGTGGCAGGCGCGGGCCACGGCGGCGATATCGCCCCGGACCAGCTCGTAATCGCGCGATTTGAGTGCCCCCACGTTGATGACCATGTCCAGCTCGCATGCCCCGTCGCGGATGGCCTGCTGGGCCTCGAATACCTTGACGTCGGTGGGCGTGGCGCCCAGCGGAAAGCCGATCGTGGTGCACACCGCGACGCCACTGCCCTTAAGCAGATCAGCACACAATTTGACGTGGGCGGAGTTGACGCACACCGAGGCGAAGCCATACTTGCGCGCTTCAAAACACAACTGGGCGATCTGGTCCTGCGTAGCGTCCGGCTTGAGGAGCGTATGGT
>JAPLGX010000219.1 GCA_026389925.1 Chloroflexota bacterium | reverse complement strand
GCGGCGCTGGTCGGCCTGCCGGGCGTCGGCTGGATCTTCGAGATGTTCCTGGGCGTGGGCCCGATCGCCATGTCGGTCATCGTGCTGGTGATCGTGCTGCAGGTGATGCTCTTCCGCTCGCGCTGGGGGCTGCGCACGCGCGCCGTTGGGGAACACCCCAAGGCCGCCGACACGGTCGGGATTAACGTGATCCGCCTGCGCTATCGCAACGTGCTGCTGGGGGGAATCTTCGCCGGGCTGGCGGGCGCGTACCTGACGCTGGAGGCCACGGGTTCCTTCCAGAACAACATGAGCGCGGGGCGCGGGTTCATTGCGCTGGCGGCGATGATCTTCGGACGCTGGACGCCGCTGGGCGCGTTTGGCGGCGCGTTGCTTTTCATGGTATCGCAGGCCATCGGCGTCGCGATCCGCTTGGCGCCGCCGGCGGGGGAGATGGGCACGTTCCTGGCCGGCGTCCAGCAGGCGTATCCCTCCCTCTACAACAACTTCTTTGCCGGGCTGCCGTATCTCATCACGATCATCGTCTTGGCGGGGGTCGTGGGCAAGAGCATCGCGCCGGCCGCGGATGGCCAGCCGTATCAGAAGGAGAGCGCCACCTGAGGTCTGGGGTCACCGACCACTCGGGACATTGGCAGAGGCGAAAGGCCGTCTGTGCAAGGAGTGGCTCAGAGAATCGATTGGCGGGATGCGGCAAGATCCAGGTTCGGGCGGATGAGGCAACGCCGCTGATATCTGTCGGGGATGTGCACAAAGCGATGTGGGGCCGGCAACCGCCGGCCCCACGGCATTCAGGGCACAGCCAAGTTACCGAAGAGCAAAGCCGAGCGCGCGATGAAGGGCAATACCAGCTGAGGCAGCAATCCGAGGAGGATCAACATCATCACGCCCGCGCCGAGGAAGAGAGCCGGCAGGCGCCCTTCCTCGCGGCGGAAGGCCAGACGCCCGGCGCCGGCCAACATGGCACTGGCGAAGCGCAGATAGGCCAGCTCGCAGGCGATCATCGACCCGGCAATCGCCAGCAGGGGTGCATAGTTCGCGGGGGCGGTCGGCGCCCCCAGGAGTTGCAGCGTGGCCCAGTGGCCCGAGAAGCCGGCCAGACCGGGCAGCCCGGCCAGCGACAGGCCAGCGACCACCACGGCCGTGGAGGCGAGCGGTTGCTCCTTGGCACGACCGCGCAGATCGGTCAACGTGTCCTGCGAATATCGCTGGCGCAAAACAGTCAATGCCACACCCCACACGCCCAGACTCAATCCGCGCAAGGCCAGCATCACCAGCGCGGCCTCGGTGCCGGCTTCTTTGCCGGAGGAGAGCGCCAGCAAGATGACACCCATGTTGGCCATGGCCGCGTAACCTGTCAGTCGCCCCAGGCGGTCCTGAATGGGCGCCAGCATGCCGCCCATCAGGCACATCGCCGCGCCCGCCACGCCCAATGCCTGGTGGACCTGGGGGATCGTTCGCAGCCAGGCGAACTCGGCCAGGAAGCGCAGCAGAAAAAAGATCGCCGCGCCTTGGAACAGCGTCAGCACGAACGCCACCGCATAGGGCGGCGAGTCGTCTGCAATATCCACCATCCAGAAGTGAAACGGCGGCAGGGCCATAAGGAAGGCAAAGCCGATCCCCAGCAGAACCAAGATGCGGTTCAGCTGATCGAGTTCGCTGGGGATCTGTCCGCTGAGCGAGAGCTGACTTCCCGCGAGCAGGATGAAGGGCATACCCAGAACGACGAATACCAGCAGGCGCAGTGCGCCGCGCGAGCGCGGGTGGTGCGGATCAGACAAGATGCCGCCGAAGGCAGCCGCGCTCAGGGCAAGAAAGATGGCCGCGTAGAGAAACGGCCGCACGAACAGCGCGGCGGCCATGGCCCCGAGAATGCTCAGGCTGGTGGGGATGAAAAGCCGCCGCATGGGAACGGCCAAGGTCCCAGCGAAGAGGAAGGTGCCGGCCAGGTGCAGGAAGACCAGCGCTGGGCGGCCGCTCGTTTCGAAGATGAACTCGCGGCCGAGGATGGTGAAGGCCTGGTCGACGGGGATCTCGAAGCCCAGCAGGCGGATTGGCTCTCCGACAGGCAGCCACAGCGCGAGCAAGGCGAGCACGCCGGAGGTCAGAGCGCCGCTGAGCGTGGCCAGGCGCGGGCTGCGCGGCCACACCCCATATGCGGTCAGCCCCCCCACGAGCGGCACCAGCATCAACAGCAAGGCCGAGTTCACGCCCGCACTTCCTCCTCCAGGCTCCGGCGCGTCACCGCATTCAGATAGATGACGCTCAGGACAATGGTGAGGTGAACCGCGGCCAACAGTGCGATGACCAGCAGCGACCGTTCACTCCACAGATACGCCAGTTCGAATCCTTGCAACGTGGTGATGAGGGCCACCCCCACCCGTAGCGGCTGTTCGTTGAGCCCGAGGCCAAGGACACCAAAGGCCATCAGGACAACGGCCGCCAGCGTGACCGGGCCGGGTGGGTCGTTCAGCGCGCCGCGCAGGTCTGGCAGCAAAGCGAGAGCCGTCACGAGGATCATCAACGCCAGCAGGGCACGGAACAGCCAGCCCGGAGGGATGATCGAAACCTCCGCGGTGCCCATGCCCTCGCGTCGCAAAGTGAGCGCGAGGATGCCGGCCACCAGCCAACCGGTCAGCGTCTCGGCCAGAGCAATCGGCAGGGCGACGATGGTGAGCGCAACCAGCCCCATGCCCAGGGACTGCACGGCGAAAGCCGCCAGCGCCCAGCGCCACGTGCGCAGCAGGAACACGGCCACGCTGCCGAGCAGCACCAGCACCAGGCCGGCGATGGCCAATACAGATTCCATCAGGGCACGTCCTCGAGATCGGGCATTCGCTTAGCCGCGCTGGCCCTCAACTCCCGTGCAGCAAGACCCATATCAGCACGGCGATACCGAGCGACCACATCATCGCGCTCTCGCCGCTCATGATGCTGTCGATGCGCCGGACTGCACCGGCCGCGCCGGAGGCGATGGATGACAACCCGCGCGGCAGCCAGTCGAAGCGCGTCAGACTTTCGAGCGTGGCCAGTGCCTGTTCGCCCGGCTGGCGCAGCCTGCGAGCGGCACCGGCAAGCGCGAGGCCCCCGGCCGCAATCGCCGCAAATGCAACTCCCCCGGTCAGGCCCGGCCGCCACGGCCCGCCAAGGAAGACGAGCACGGGCCACGCCACGAGTGCGGCCAGGCACAAGGTTAATGCACCGTAGTATGCGAGCCACACCAGCTTTTCGCCGGCCGGCAATTCCTGGCCGCTTTGGAAGGCCAGCCGCAGCAGATTGCCCACCAGCATGATGTGCAGCAAGCCGGCGGTCAACAATACGCCCCAGGCGCGGCTCGCGATGAGAGCCCCGTAAAGCGCACCGCCGAGTGCGGCCCCGGGCGTAAATGGCAGGCCGGCGATGATCGCCGCGCACGCCACAGGCCAGACGGCGGACCATTTCTGCCAACGGCTATGCCCTCGGTATTGGAGCATGAGGCCTCCACCGAGAAGCAGCACCAGCCCTGCGGCACGCGTCACCGGCTCGGGAGGTGCGCCGTGGAGCACAGCCAAGCCGGCCAGCGCCAAGAGAGCAGCCAGCAGCGTCGTCTGCGCCGAGCGCGCGGAGTGGCGCACCATCCAGCGCACGCCGCCGAGGAAGGCGCTCAAGCACATGAAAGCAACGATCCACCCCATCCATCCGGCGCCAAGCGCGACAGCGGCCTGGGGGGACCACACTTGGCCGAGCAATCGCAGCCCGGCGGCGGCCGGCACGAGGCGCACCAGCACGTCGTAGCCCCCTTCGCTAAAGCCAAAGCGCGGCAAGGCGAGCTGAGGCGGAAAGACTCCCAAGCGCAATGCAATTCCTGCCAGAAGGGCCAGCTGCGAGAGCACCGGGGCTGAGGCGAGCGAGAGGTTGCTCGGCGCAGCGCCCTGGATAGTCAGGGCGGGTAGGAATGCCACCAGCACGAGCAATGTGCCGAGCGAATTGAGCGCCAGCGCCGCGACCGGGCGGATGTCGGCCGGCGCGGCTCCCTCCCCCGCAGTTTCGGGCAGACTCTGCCGGAGCATCAGGATGAGGACAAAGCCCAAGAGATCCACCCAGGCCCATGAGAGAAGCAAGGCACCCGGGTTAGCGGCTGCAAAGGAAGCGATGGCCGCGAGGGTCATCAGGTAGGCCGCCGTACGCGCCGAGCGGCGTGCCGCCGGACGATCCAGCCGGCTCCACTGAAGTGCGGTCAGGAGAGCGAGCAGGGCAAAGGCCAACGCGCGCCCACCATCATCCAGGACGAAGCGCAACGGTTCCGGCGCGAGCGAGACGGGCAGCCACACCAGGCTCGCCTCCGCCGGGAGCGGCAGCGGCAGCGCGAGCAGGATAAGGCTGATGAGCGGGGAGGCTGAAGCCAGAATTCGTGCCAGACGCCGCCGGGGTGCCGCGAACAGCGAGGCCAGTGCGCCCACGGTGAGCAGCGGCGCAAGGATTACCAGCAGCAAGAGAGGGCTCCTTTGCGAGGCATCATTCTAGCACAGCGGTATCATACGCGGCCGCGCAAAAGGCGCAGCCCGTGCAGACCCCAGTGGATAATCCGCTGCGGAACGAGAGGCAGAGCGTGGCGCACCACGTCGCGCTGCGCGGCGGCCAGGCGCTGCGCCTCTGCGCCCATTGCGGGTGCAGCGGCACCATAGCGTTCGCGGGTGTAGTGGCGAGCGATGAGATCGAGCGACGGCGCGAGTTCGGGGAGGCACTGTTTGAGTCGCGCGACATGTTCCAGCGGGGTGAGATGCGGCCCGCGCTCGAGGTTGTGCCAATCGCTCAAGCGGCGAGTCCAGGCGTAGGCCCGCTCGGCGGCGGTGAGCGGGGCGCGATCGAGAGCGCTTTCGGGCTCGAGCGGTCCGCCACGAGGCAACCCAAGGGAAGGCGTCTTCTCGCTTGTGCGCCGTACGCGCGCGAGGATGTGCTGCGCGGCGCGCAGCGGAGAATCGCCGCGCATGAACACGATTGTTCCCCAGGCTGCGGCCAGCACCAGGAGCGCAGCGGGCACGGCCAACGCGACCAGCCCGATGGGGAAGCGCGTGCGCGCGGCGCGGCCCTGGCCCAGGTCCTGTTCTTCCGGAATGTTCCCAAGGCGCGGGTTGTGCGGATCCTCGATCGAGCCTGTGTCGGGTTCGGGTGCGGGTTCCGGCGTGGCCACCAGCACGGCCGGGCGCACCAATTCCGGCTCGGAGGCCGTGGGTTCGAACTCCACCCACCCCAGGTTCGGGAAGTAGACTTCCGGCCAGGCGTGCGCTCCGCTCTCGCGGACGACAAATGTGCGGCCGCTCGCATCGGCTTCGCCCTGCGAAAAGCCGACGGCCAATCGCGCCGGTATGCCCAACGCCCGCAGCAGAACGACTTCCGCCGAGGCGTAGTAATTGCAGTAGCCGCGCGGCGAATCGAAAAGGACCCAGTCGACGGGGTCGCTGTCGGTGGGCGGCGGCGAGATCTTCACCTCGTACTCGATCGCCTCGCGCAAGTAGTGTGTCACCGCCTGCGCTTTGTCATAGGCCGTGGGCAGATCGCCGGCGATGCGGTAGGCAAGGTCACGCGTGCGCGAGGTGATGCTCGCCGGAAGCTGCAGATAGTGATCGCGAGCACTGTGAAGCGCGCCTCCACCGGGAGGCGCCCGGTCACGTGTTCCGGCCGGAGCGTGTCGTCGCGCGGATCGAAGCTGCGTCCGAGGCTGGCCATGACCTGCCAGCGGCCGTCCTCATAATGATCGTAGGCTGCCGCGCGCCAGTAGAACCGGCCGGCCTCCGGGGCACGCGAGGTGGTCACCTCGAAAACGGGCGCCGGACTCAGAGACACAGCTCCGCCCAGTGCCAATGACTGACCAAAGTAGTCGCCGGGTCCCGGCCCGGCCGCTTGCAGTTCGCCGAACAGGCGGGTGAAGGATTCGCGTGCCGTGTCCCAGGTGCGTCCCCAGCGCGGATCCTGTTCCAGCGTTCGCAGCGCCCCGCGCCCCGCGGCGCTCCACGCCAGCACCAACACCACCAGCGTGGTCAGCAGCCCCATGCGGGCGAACTCGAAGCTCACTTCCCCGGTGAAGTTGACCGCATGCGTTCGCCAATCCTCCGTTTGCTCCTGCAGGGAGAAGCGCGCCAGGAGCAGCAGACCGAATAGGAGATAGAGCGCGAGGTAGACACGCTGATTGACCTGCCCGCTGTAGAAATAGGCCACGGCCAGGACGCCGATGCCAGTCGGCAGAAAAGCCGCCCAGAAGCGGCCCAGGCGGAAGGCCGACCAGGCCGCGAGGCTCGCAAGTATCCACGTGGCCCACAGGATGGCCAGGGTGAAGATGAGCAGGTCGTTGTTAGGGGCGCCGGTATACAGCCTGCGGAAGAATTCCGCCAGGCGTGCGAGCGACAGCCAGGTGCGCAGGTGCAGGCCCAGCCATATTCCGGCCGGCCGTCCAGTCAATTGAGATTCCTGGAACAGGGCCCAGAAGACGAAGGTCAGACCGTAGCCCGCGGCCAGCAAGGCGCTGGCTCGCGGACGCAGGCGGCTGTGTGCAAGTATCCAGCCAAGGAGCCCGGCGGCGAATGCGGCGGCGGGCACGCGACCCAACCCGGGAGCCCAGTGCGTGGCCGCCAAGGCATAGCCGGCGGTGAGCAGCATGCCCAGCACAAGAAAGAGACTCCAACGATCGGTTCGCGGGGGGCGCATTCGAGGTCTCTGCAAGAAAAGTGTACCCTTTATGGCAATCGGATTGCAAGAAGGATCGCACACATCCGACAAAAGCGCTCGACTATAATGGGTGCATGCCTTCCCTGCAGGCGCGGGCGCGGCGCATCAGCCATCGGCTGCGCACGGTGTACGGCGAGGGGACCGGGCGCGAGAGGCTGCCGGCGCTGGATGAGTTGGTGTGTACGATTCTTTCACAGAACACCAACGACGCGAACCGCGACCGGGCCTTCCGCGCGTTGAAGGAAGCCTTGCCCACCTGGGAGGCGGTGCGAGATGCGCCGCGGCGCGAGGTGATGCGAGCCATCCGGCCGGCCGGGCTGGCCCAGCAAAAAGGGCCGCGCATCCAGGAGGCCCTGCGCCGGATCACGAACGAGCGTGGCCGGCTGGACCTGGACTTCCTCCAGGCGCGGCCGGCGGAAGAGGCCCGGAGGTGGCTGCGCAGCCTGCCGGGCGTGGGGCCGAAGACGGCCTCCATCGTCATGCTGTTCGCGCTGGGTCATGCGGCCTTTCCGGTGGATACGCACATTTACCGCGTGACCCAACGCTTGGGTCTGCGGCCGCCGCGCCAGTCGTACGAGGCGGCCCATGCCCACCTGGCGCGGCTCTTTGAGCCGCAGTGCTACGCTGCGGACCATCTCAACCTGATCCGCCTGGGGCGCGAAGTGTGCCAGGCTCGCCGCCCGAAATGCATGGAGTGTCCATTGCGCCGCATGTGCCCGGTAGGCCGGGCCACAATACGGCGTGCGAGGCAAGCATGAATCAGACTGCACTTCCAGCCTCGGTCGATGCGGTCAAGCAATCGCTGGAGAAACTCCAGGCGCGCTTGGCCAAGACCGACTCGCTGCAACCGCTCTTGGCGCAAACGCTGCAGCAGCTGCACACGTTGGGCGACGACCTGGCGCGGGCCGATGAGCAATCGCGCCTGCTCACGCTGTATCGCGTATCGCAGGCCCTTGGCTCCTCGCTGCTGCTCGACGATTCGCTGACCCAGGTCATGGACGCCGTGGTGCAGCTCACCGGCGCAGAACGCGGCTGCATCATGCTCATCGACGAGGTGGGCGGCACGCTCAACCTGCGCGCCGCACGCAACCTGGACCGGCTCAACCTGGGCCAGAAGGAAATGGAGTACAGCCGCACGGTGGTCGAAACCGTGGCGCGCACCGGTATGCCGGTGCTCACCACCAATGCCCAGACCGACCCGCGCTTCTCCAACCAGCGCTCCGTCAAACGCTACGCCCTGCGGTCGATCTTGTGCGTGCCGCTCAAAGTCAAGGAACACGTGTTGGGGGTCATCTACTGCGACAACCGCGTGCGGGCCGGGCTTTTTACCTCGCGCGATCTGGAACTGCTCTCGACGCTGGCCACTCAGGCCGCCACCGCCATCGAAAACGCGCGCCTGTACACGCTGACCGACCAGGCCCTGCAAGCGCGGGTGCAGGAGCTCGAGCGGCTGCAACAGGTGGACCGCCAATTGAACGCCACCCTCGAGCCGCAGCGCGTGGCCGATACATTGCTCGAGTGGGCGCTGCAGATTACCCATGCCGCGCAAGGCTGGGTGGCGGTGCGCATGGGTGAGGAGACCGGCCTGCATATCGCCGCCTCGCGCGGCTGGGCGGAGGGTGAAGGCCCTTCCTTCCCCAACAACGGCGACCCGCTGGCGCATGCCCTGGAGGACAAACGACTGAGCGCACGCCCGGCCAGCGTCAAATCCTCGGCCGCGCTGCTCACGCCGGTGATGCGCGAGGGCAGCGTGATCGGCGCGGTGTATGTCAGCCGGCCGATGCCCAGCTTTTTGCCCAGCGAACAGGAGGCGCTCAGCCGCCTGGTGGATCATGCCGCCACGGCTCTCGAGAACACCCGCCTGTTCCAGGCCGTGCGCCGCGCGGATGAGGCCAAGTCGCAGTTCGTCTCGATTGTCTCGCATGAACTCAAGGTGCCCATGACCTCGGTGCGCGGCTACGCCGACCTGCTGCGCAAGGGGACGGCCGGCCCCGTCACCGACCGCCAGCTCGAATTCCTGGACACCATCCAGAAGAATGTTGACCGCATGGCGGCGCTGGTCTCGGACCTGCTCGACCTCTCGAGCATTGAGAGCGGCCGCCTGCGCATGGAACTCGGCCCGCTCTCGCTTGGGCGCTACCTGCAAGAAACGCTGGCCAGCATGGAACCCAACTTTGCATTGCGCCAGCAGCAAGTGAATGCCGCCATCCCCTCCGATCTGCCGGCCGTGCGCGCCGACCGCAACCGCCTAATGCAGATCATCACCAACCTGCTGAGCAATGCCAACAAGTACACCCCCTCCGGCGGCAGCATCTCGGTGCGGGCGCAGCGCGAAGGCGACCGGGTGCGCATCCTCATTCAAGACACGGGCATCGGCATGACCCGCGAAGAACAGGAGCGGCTGTTCAGCCAGTTCTTCCGCGGCGAATCGGCTGCCGTACGCGATCAGCCCGGCTGGGGGCTGGGGCTGCATCTCACCAAGCGCCTGGTCGAATTGCAGGGCGGCACGATTGGGGCCACCAGCGAACCGGGCAAGGGCAGTGTTTTCTGGTTCACACTGCCGGCGGCCAGCGAGGCCCGCGCCGCGGTGTAATCCGCAACCACACTCGACCAGCAACCCTCGCGCCAATATCGAATAGAATATGCAGGCACGCGGCTCGCCGCGATCCGCGCGAGCCGCATGCGGGGGAAAACGGGCATGCCAACGATACTCACCTGGCTGGGGCACGCCGCCTTCCTGATTGAGTGCAGCGGCAAAGCTGTGCTGGTGGATCCGTACCTGGATGACAACCCCTCGGCCAGCCTGCGCGCCGATCAGGTCACGCCGGACTACATTCTCGTGTCGCATGGTCATGGCGACCATTTGGGCGACACCCTGGCCATTGCCCGCCGCACCGGCGCGCTGGTGGTGAGCAACCACGAGATCGTTGCCTGGCTGAAGAACCAGCAGGTGGCCGGACACGCCATGCACATTGGCGGCGGGCACCGCTTCCCATTCGGCCACCTCAAACTGACGCCCGCGCTGCACGGTTCGATGCTGCCGGATGGATCGGGCGGCGGGCACGCGGCCGGTTTTCTTCTGACCACCGCGGACGGCAAGAAGATATATCTTGCGGCGGACACCGGGCTCTTTGGCGACATGCGGCTGATCGGCGAGGAGGGGATCGATCTGGCGGCACTGCCGATCGGCGACAACTACACCATGGGGCCGGAGGATGCCCTGCGCGCGGTGAAACTCATTGCTCCGCGGCTTGTCCTCCCCATTCACTACAACACGTTCGACCTCATCAAGCAGGACGCGCAGGCATGGGCCGCCCGTGTCGAAAGTGAGACGGGCGTGCCGGTGCGCGTCCTCAGCCCGGGCCAATCACTGCAGATCTGAGCCCTCGCCCTCATGGACGCCCTGGTCCAATCGACCAATTTGCTCCTGGGGCTCAACCTCAGTGCCGACCAGCGGCGCAAGGTTGAGCGCTACTCCGAAGAACTGGTGCGCTGGAATCAACGCGCCAACCTCACCACCATCACCGACCCGGGCGAGGTCGCGACCAAGCACTTCCTGGATTCGTTCTCTTGTTGGCAGGCTCTGTCGGCTGTTTCGCCGCGGCGCGTGATCGATGTCGGCACGGGTGCCGGCTTCCCGGGTCTGGCGCTCAAAATTCTCATCCCCGACCTGGAAGTCACATTGGTCGAGGCCAGCGGCAAGAAGGCGGAGTTCTGTCGGCACGTCGTCCAGACCCTGGACATGCGTCAGGTGCTGGTCGTCCATGGACGGGCCGAGGATGTGGCCCATGAACCTGCCCATCGCGAGAAGTACGATGGATCGCTGGCGCGGGCCGTTGCTGAATTGCCGACGCTGGCGGAGTACCTGTTACCCTTCACCCGCATCGGCGGGCTGGCTGTGGCGCAGAAGGGCGAGAGCGGGCCCTCGGAGGCGCACGCCGCATCCGGGGCGATGCGCCTGCTGGGTGGCACCTTGCGCAAGATGATCGCGGTGGAATTGCCGGGTGTGGCTGAGACGCGCTACCTGGTGGTGATGGAAAAGGTCGCCTCAACCCCCGAGCGGTATCCGCGCCGCGCGGGCATCCCCGGCAAACGGCCGCTGCTGTAATGGGTTGTGTCGCACATCGAGGCGCACAACAGCCGCAACACCGGTCACTCCGGGCGGAGCGTCCCGGCCTCGAGGCGCCAGGTGGGCGCCTGGCTGCGGAATGAGGCCGGCAACATCTCTGGGTCGGACGTGGTGAGCACGGCTTGCTCGGCAGAACCGAGATGCTCGAGCAGATCCGCGCGCCGGGTCCGGTCCAGCTCCGAGAGAACCTCGTCCAGAAGCAAGACCGGCCACTCGCCCACGCGCGCGCGTATCCACTCCACCTCGGCCAGTTTGAGAGCCAAGAGCCCGGTGCGGGCCTGCCCGCGCGAGCCGTATGTTCCCAGGTCGATTCCATTGATGAGCAAGCGCCATTCGTCGCGGTGCGGCCCGCACAGGGTGGTCCCGCGGGCGATCGAATCGCTGCGCGAATCACGCAGGCGCTGGGCAAACAGCAGGCGATAATCTTCGAGGGCGAAGCGCCCGCGGTCTACCGCCACTGGCAGAGGCAGCTCGCGCTGCAGCGCTCCATTGCCACGGTCCGCCTCGGGCGCGGCCGGATCGATCGACGGCCGATAGGCAAGCTGCAAGGCCTCCGTCTGGCGGGTCAGCCGGCGGTGCACCGGTTGCGCGGTCCGTTCGAGCTCGGCCAGGGCCAGGCTGCGCGCGAGGCTGATCGTGGCGCCGCTGGCCGCCAGTTGCTCGTCCCAGAAGTCGAGCTGCCCGGCCTCCCCACCCCTCTCCTGAAGCTGGCGCAGCAACGCGTTGCGCTGGGTCAGCACGCGCTGGTAGTCACTCAGCGCGGCGACGTAGTGTGAATCCACTTGCGCCAGCAGTTCGTCCACATGCCGGCGCCGCTCGGCCGGCGCGCCTTCCACCACCCGCAATTCTTGAGGTAGAAACAACACCGCGTTGAAGTGCGCCGCGAGCTCGGCAGGCTTGCGGCGCACGCCGTTGATCAGCACTTCTTTGCGGAAGCGCACCTCTCCCCCGGCGAGCGGCTCGAAGAGCAGGCGCACCTCGAGGCGCACCGGCCCGCGCCGGTTGCGCACTTCGGCCAGAAGGCGCGCCACCGGTTGCGCCTCGCGCATGGCAAGGAAATTGATCACCTGCCGGTCGGAATCGGCGAAGGGTGAGGCGGCGCTGGTGAAGAGGTAGAGCGCTTCCAGGAGCGAGGTCTTGCCTTGCGCGTTGGCGCCGGCCAGAATGAGCGCACCGGCGGGAAGCGCGGTCTCCAGGCGGACGAAGTTGCGGAAATTGGTCAGGCTGAGATGATCGACGCGCATGCGCGCTTTCTGAATGGGCACGAGCGGCCCGAGGGGTCGGGACGCCTCGGTCGGTCCAGCGCTTAGCGCGCTGGAACGGCGGCGTCTGCTAGGTGGATCGCCCCAAGCATCTCGTCATTGGTGGCGAACTTGAACTCCTGCAGCTGGCGGCGTTGCGCCTCGTGCTGCTCGGCGGCCTCCAGCCGCGTCAGGTCGTCCTTGCGCACAATGGCTTTGGGCAGTGCCGCCAGGCGCGCCTCGAGCGCGGCCAGCCCCGGCCGGGCAGTTGGCGGGAGTGCCCGCAGGTATTGCAGCAGCGCCCGCGCGCCGTTCACCCCGTCTTTCCGGGCAATGCCCACCAGCCCGGTGCTGGCCTCGCGCGACCAACCGGCCACGAATACGTCTTCGATGATCCGGCTGTGCTGCGGGTCGAACACTTCGTACGAATTGCCTTCCTGCGGGTAGCGCGGGGCGGGCGCCTTAACAAAGGAGATGCCCTGCACCGGCAGCCCAAATGCCTCGTCCACCTTGTCACCGATAGCGAACACGATGGAGTCGAGGGGGATCACGCGCGACGTGCCCAGGCTCTTGGCTTTGGTGTCGCTGCCGGAATGGACAAGCGTCGTGTCGTCCACCCTGACGCCCGTCATGCGCCCGGAGTCATCGGCCAGGATTGCGCTGGGCGATGCAAGGAATTCAAAGCGCATGCGCGTCGTGGAAACCGGGGCCTGGGCCTTGGGCAGCGCCGCGAGCAGGAAGGCATGCGCCTGTTCGGGGTCCTGGGCGATCGCCCGCATCACCGGAGCCACGCGCGCGATCTCGGCCTGCAGCGCGGCCTGATCGAGGTTGGCCACGATCGGTTCGAATTCCTTGCGGTCGAATTTGACTTCCGCCGGGCCGCGGCGCACGATGGCGACCGCTTCGGCCACCTGGCGCTTGCGCACCAGCCAGTTCATGATGTCGGCCATCACGTTGCCGGCGCCCACCACGCCCACCCGCTGCCCCACGTCAAACTCGCGCAAGCTGAAGGGCGGCAGTCGGTTGTAGTGGTAGACCAGGTCCTTGGCGTGGAACACACCCCGCGCCTCTTCGCCCGGCAGGCCGAGTTTCTTGGTCCCCTGTGCGCCCACGGTCACCAGCATCGCGCTGACGCCCAGGTCGCGCAATGCCTCTAGGTTGAGGTCCGCCCGTGCGCCCACGGTGAGATGGCCGATGTAATCGATGAGCGGCATGGCCAGGATCTGGCGGAACTGCGCACGCAGACCCTCCTTCATGCGATGCTTGTCGGGATAAATGCCGTACTCCGCCAGGCCGCCCGGCTTGATGTCGCGATTGAAGACTACGACGCGTACGTTGTTGAGGGCCAGTTCGCGCGCAGCGAACAAGCCCGCAGGGCCCGCGCCGATAACGGCGACCAGGTGCGTCGGTTGGCTGTCTCCCACGTTCTCCTCCAGGATGAGGCGGCCGCAGGGCCGCCTCCGATGTATGTCGATTTCGTTCTTAGGAGCGCGCGGCGATTATACCTTACGAGTATCGCGCAACGCGACGCTCGAGGCGGATCGGGACCCGCTCGGCGCACAAGGGCAGAACGAATCTGTCGAGAGCGGAGGGCGCGGCTGGGCGCGCGCCTGTCAACCGACCGGCTGCGTCGGTGCCTCGGGCGATGGCGGTGGACGGCGCCGTGGATAAAACAGGGAGAGGCCGATGAGGGTGAGCAACACACCCACCAGCAGGCCGCCCGATTGCAGCAGCCCGAAGTGCGGCGGGTGGCGCAAGGGCTCGCTGCCCAAGCCGATCAGATCTGCCACGCTCGAGAACGCCGCCAGCACGTAGCCAGTCGCCATCAGGCGGCCGCCGATGTCCTGGACCAGGCTGAGAGCATCCCTGTTGCGCCGCTGCAGGGTCGCGACAGCGTAGGAGACCAGCACGATCAGGCCCAGCCCAAACAAGAAGACGATCGCCTGAACGTAGCCGATCACCCGGCTGCGGTCCAGTCCGAAGGTCGCCGGGTGAAAGCCGAGCAGGAATAGGAACAAGCCGACCACGTCCAAGAGCACCAGTCGTCGGGTCCAGTTTCGGCGGCGTGCCTCACTCACGGCCACGCAACTCTCCTTGCGCCGAGCCCGCCTCAGCGCGGGGCGCACGGCGCGCTTCATTATGACTCATTCTTTACCAGACGGCGAGCGGCGCGGGCTTGCTCGCGGTCAGTGCAGCGCGCGGCGCAGCAGGTTCAGCCAATTACCGCCAAAGATGCCTTGCACCTCGGGCTGGCTGAAGCCGCGCTGCTCCAGGCCGGCACGCAGGAATTGCAGGTCGGCGATCGTGCCGATCTCGGCCGGCACCTTCTCCAAGCTCGGCCCGCCGTCGAAGTCCGATCCCAGCCCGACATGGGTTGCATCGCCCACCACCTGGCACACATGATCGATCTGATCGAGCACGCGATCGATCGAGACGGCCTGCTTGCCCATGGCGGGAGTCCAATCGCCGCGCAAGAATGGGTTGTAAGGGACAATGCCAATGACCGCCTGGCGCTCCGCCAGACGCGCGATGGTCTCATCGCTCAGGTGGCGGTTGGGCTTGGGATGCTCAGGCACAAGTCGGCGTGCGTTGCTGTGAGATGCCATCAGCACCCCGCCGTAACGGTCAAGCGCCGGCAAGGCGGCCGCCTCATCCATGTGGCTGAGATCGAGAATTAGGCCAAAGGATTCCATCACCTCGAGCAATTCCTGGCCAAGCTCGGTCAGGCCGCCGGGCTCAGCGGTTCCACCGCAGTAAGCATTCCCCGCCCAGGCCGGGCCGATGGCGCGCACGCCGCGCCTCACCCACTCTTCGACTTCGGAGGGGTCTGCAATAGCTTCGGCGCCCTCCATGAGCGGCAACAGGCCGATGGTCGGCGTGCGGACCTCCCCTGGGCGCCACGTCGCAAGCACGTGCTCCAAGTCGGAGCGCCCACCGATCAGCCGCAGCCGCTCGGGATGCTCGTCGACCCAGCGATGGTAGTGGTCCATCTGCGCGCTGTACATGGTCCGGGCTTCGGCTGGCGTGGTGTAGGCAGGCTCCCACGGCCCCGTCTTCCAACGCTCAGGCATGGCAAACAGCGTGGCGAACACCACGGCCACTCGGCCGCGAACCCACTCCGGGTAACCCAGCAGTGTGTTGCCGTTACGCGCCGGCGTCGGGCTTCCAGCCTCCAGCGTGCGTGTCTCGGCCGCCGAACGCATGTAGTCGCGCCCGAACGTCAGCGCGTTCCAGGCGAGGTCCTCGTGGGAGTCGACGATCAACATCTCATCGGCGCGCGGCATGCTATCCACCACGCCTGCCTCGTACGCTGCTCACGAGTTGCGACCAGAAGCGGCTCTCTCCTTCAGGTGAGAAGGGCAGGTAGAGCATCAGGCGGTCGGCCGTTCCGGCGTAGCGCTCGGCGAGGGCGGCACCAAGCTCCTCGGGTGCACTCTGCACACTGAAGGTGGAGAGCATCTCATCCGAGATGAGTTCGCCCATCTCCGCCCATGCCCCGCGCGAAGCCAACCGCGTGAGTCGGTCGGCAATCTCGCCCCAGCCGTGCAGAGCCATGACCGGCCGATACGAACGTGTGGAGGCGTAAAAGGCAATCTGCTGCCGCACGAAAGCCTTCTCTTCGGGCGAGGTGTGGGCAAAGGCGGTTACGACCACCTGCATCTGCGAGGCGTTACGCCCCGACCGTTCGCGGCCGAGCGCGAGAGCCGGGTGCAACACCTCGCGCAGGTAGCGCACCGTGTGCAGTGGATGGACGAAGAAGCCGTCGGCCACCTCGCCCGCCAGGTGGCACAGCGCTTCGTTGACCCCGGCGATGAAAACCGGAATCTCGGTGTGGGGCATCGGCGGTGGAGTAAAGAAGGGCGTCATCAGCGTCAGGCGCAGGTGCTCGCCGCGGAAGTTGAGCGGCTCGCCGGTCGCCCAAGTTTTCCAGATGGCCCGCAGTGCGCCGATCTGCTCGCGCAGCAGGCCGGTGACCGACTCGGGCCAGGGCATGCCGAAGCGGCGCACGATGTGTGCCCGCACCTGCGTGCCCAGGCCGAGGATGAAACGCCCGCCCGATTGGGCCGCGAGATCCCATGCGGTGTGTGCCAGCGTGGTCGGCGAGCGAGCGAAGCTTACGGCGATGGCCGTCCCGAAACTCACCCGCTGGGTGTGTTCCGCAACCAGGGTGAGCGGCAGAAAGGGGTCGTGCTGGGTTTCGTTGGTCCACACCCCGTCAAAGCCGAGCGCCTCGGCGGCGCGCGCCGCCGCCGGCACGCGCTGCGGGAAATCGGGCGGGAGCACCACGTCAATCTTCATCGCATACCACCTCACACATGGGAGCAGTTTGCCTGCAGGCGGCGACTACGGCAGCAGTCCCTCGAAGCGGGCCAGGGCCTCGCGCCATGCGGGCGGGATGGGGATCGATTGCTGCCGGTGATAGTCGTACGCGACGAGCACTGCCCGCCCGGTGGCCATCAGCCGGTTGCCGGCTGCCTCTTCGAAGCGGTACTCGGTGGTCAGGCTCTTGGTGCCCAGATGCGTCGTACGCACACCGACACGTATGGAATCGGTCAACTCAATCGGTGCTAGGAAGGTGCAGGAGGTCTCGGCCAGGATAATGCCGATTGAATCGAAGGCGCGCCGGTCCCACAATCCGAGCGAGCCAATATAGCGGACGCGCGTCTGTTCCATGTAGGTGAAATAGCAGGCATTGTTGACGTGGCCCTGCGCGTCGATATCCCCGTAGCGAATCTCAATCGGGTGATAGAAGCGATAGTCACCAGGCGAGGACGTCTCTGGCGGAACGGACATGCCTCCTCCGTCGTACAAGGGGAATGCGCTGAACCCTCAGCCGCTTGGGCGGACGAGGAGCGCCACGCTGAGGAAAGCCAAGGCCAGCAGGAGGGCCAATGGCCAGGTGCGGCGAAAGGCTCGCCGGTCGCTCACGATCGTCTCGCCGCTCACCTCAACCCGCTCGACACGCAGGTCGGGGCCGAGCACGAGGGCCAGCAACCCGCCGGCCACGAGGCCGCCCAGGTGACCCCAATTGTCGATACCCGGTGAAAGACCCAGGACTAGGTTGATGCCTGCCACAACCAGCAGGTTGAGCAGCCCGCGCCGGCCGAACTCACCCAGTGCGCGCCGGTGGCGGTAGAAGAACACCAGCAGCGCACCGACCAGGCCGAAGATTGCGCTCGATGCCCCAACCGAGGCTTCGGCGGTCATCAGGAAACTGGCCAATACTCCGCCCATGCCGGCGACCAGATACACCGCGAGGAAGCGCCAGCGTCCGAAGAGCGCCTCGGCTTGCGGGCCAATGACGTACAGTGCATACAGGTTAAACCCGGCGTGCAGCAGGCTGGCGTGTATTAGAAGGGGAGTGACCAGACGCCACACCTCGCCCTGGCTGATGAGCGCATTGATCTTGGCGCCCCACGCCAGAGGCAGGTCGGTGCCCAGCAGCGATGAGGATAATGACTGCAGGAGAAAGACCAGGCCCGTCAGGGCCAGCAGCGTGTAGGTGACCCATGCTCGGCGCGCCCGGTGGCGCGGCGCGGCCGGAGGCAGCCCGGAAGGCGATTCACTCACAGAGTCACCTGACGGTGGTCTACCCGCGAATGCTCGGCTTCGAGGATGGCCAGGATGTTGGCGACCGCCTCGTGCAGATGATGGTCGGGGTTGACCACCACGTAATCGAATTCCTCAAGACGCTGCATCTCCTGGCGGGCTGTGGCCATGCGCAGCTTGAGCTCTTCCGGCGATTCGGTGCGGCGTGCCTTGAGTCGATTCTCGAGTTCCTCCTCGTTGCGCGTGGTGAGGAAGATGAGCAGCGCCTGCGGGCACAAGCGGCGCACGGTCGCGGCTCCCTGTACGTCCACCCGCATGATCACGTCCTGGCCGCTGGCCAGGGCTTGGCGCACCTGACTCATGGGAATGCCCTTGTAGTCGCTGTACACAACGGCATACTCGAGCAGCTCGCCCTGGTCGATCATCTCGGCGAAGTGCTCCTTGGAGAGGAACAGATAATCGCGTCCTTCGACCTCGTCGTCGCGCGGCGGTCGGGTGGTGGCCGTGACCACAAAATGCAACGACAACCCGCGCGATTTCATCTCGCGGATGACGCTGTCTTTGCCGACGCCCGACGGGCCGGAGAGCACGATGAGCAGTGGATAGCGCGGTCGAGCATACGGATCGTCTGGCACGATGTCTCCTGTCGGGCGCCGCCTGGCGCGGGTCGTTATAATGATAACTCAGGACCTTGTGCACGTGGAACGCGCTGTGAGAGGCTGAGCATGCCCGAGTACGAGTTTCGCTGTCTGGACTGTAAGCGCGTGGTTTCGCTCCACCTGACCATAGTCGAATACGAAAGCGCGGCGCCCACCTGCCCGCATTGCGGCGGCGCCCACCTGCGCCGCAAGATCGGCCGGGTGCGCATGGCGCGCTCGGAAGAGTCGCGCCTCGAGACGCTCTCGGACCCATCTTCCTGGGGCGACGTGGACGAGAACGATCCCCAATCGATGGCGCGCATGATGCGGCACATGTCACAAGAGACAGGCGAAGAAATGGGGCCGGAGTTTGACGAAGCCGTCGACCGGATGGAGGCGGGTGAAAGCCCGGACGAGGTCGAGAGCTCCATCCCCGGGTTGGGCGGCGACGAGGAGGACGACTTCTAGCGCGACGCGAGCCAGGCCTCCAGCCGCTCGCGCATTTGCTGCCACACCGCCTCGGCCTCCAGGCTGGCGTCAACCACAACCCAGCGCTTGGGCTCGGTCATCACCATCTGAGCGTATCCCGCCCGCACGCGTTCATGGAATTCGATCTGGTAGGCATCCAGGCGATTCCACTCAGCGGTGCCGCGCCGCCGTGCCAAGCCCATGGCGACCGGCAGGTCGAGGAGCAGCGTCAGGTCGGGTTTCAGGCCGCCGGTTGCGAAGTCGGTGATGGCGCGCAAGTCATCGAGCGGCAGCCCCTGGCCGTACCCTTGATAGGCCATCGACGAATCCGCGTAGCGGTCGCAGACCACTGTCCCCCCCGAAGCCAGGTATCCGCGAATGATCTCGTTGACCATTTGCGCTCGTGACGCCGAGTAGAGCAGCAGTTCGGTGCGCGGGTGCATCGAGGTATTACCCAGGTCGTGCAGCACCCTGCGAATCTGGTCCCCGATAAACGTGCCGCCCGGCTCGCGCGTGAGCAGAACCCGCCAGCCCTTTTGCCGCAGGTACTCCGCCAGACGCGGCGCCTGGGTTGACTTGCCGCTGCCTTCCGGTCCCT
>JAPLGX010000157.1 GCA_026389925.1 Chloroflexota bacterium | reverse complement strand
CTTTCCATTGGCGTCGGCCACATCCTCGCGCAGATGGCGACCGACGAGCTGCGGGTTGCCGGCCGGGAGAGTGCGATACACCTTGCGGTAGGGTGTTTCGATGAAGCCGAACGGGTTGACCTTTGCGTACGAGGCCAGGCGCCCGATCAGGCCGATGTTCGGGCCTTCGGGCGTCTCAATCGGGCAGATGCGCCCGTAGTGCGAGTAGTGCACGTCGCGCACGTCGAAGCCGGCCCGCTCGCGCCGCAGGCCGCCCGGGCCGAGGGCCGAGAGGGTCCGCTTGTGGCGCAGTTCGGCCAGCGGGTTGGTCTGATCCATGAACTGCGAGAGTTGGCTCGACCCGAAGAACTCGCGCACAGCGGCGACGATCGGGCGGATGTTGATCAGGTTCATCGGCGAGACCGATTCCTGATCGCGAATCGACATGCGTTCGCGCACCACACGTTCGGTGCGCCGCAGGCCGATGCGCATCTTGTTCTGAATCAGCTCGCCCACCGTCTTCACCCGGCGGTTGCCCAGGTGGTCGATGTCGTCGGGCTGTTCCAGCCCATTGTTAATGAGGATCAGGCGTTCGATGAGGCGCACCACGTCCCAGGTGGTGATGGTGCGATGGGTGAGGCGCACGTGGCTGTGCAAATCGAGCTTCTGATTGAGCTTGTAGCGCCCCACCCGCTCCAGGTCGTAACGGCGCTGGTCGAAAAGCTGCTCGCGCAGATACTGGCGTGCGTTGTCGAGCGTCGAGGGATCGCCCGGGCGCATGCGCTTGTAGAACTCGATCAGCGCCTCGTCGGCGATGGTGCGACCCGCTTTCACTTCCCAGGTCGGTTCCTGCTTGAGGGTGTTTTCAATGTAGGAGCGGTCGGGGTTGGAATCCGCGTCCTTGAAGAGCTCGCGGATCGCCTCCTCCGATCCGTCGCGCAGCGGCGATTCGCCGATGCCGTCGGAGATGGCGGTCATCGCGCGCAAGAGCATGGTGACCGGGACCGTGCGTTTGCGGTTGAAACGCAGGGTCAGGTAGTCGGACTTGCGCGTCTCGAATTCCATCCACGCGCCGCGATCGGGGATGAGCTTGGCCGAGGCCAAGCGCCGCCCGCTGGTGCGGTCTTCGGCCGCTTCGAAATAGACGCCCGGCGAGCGGATGAGCTGCGACACCACCACGCGCTCGCTGCCGTTGACAATGAAGGTGCCCTTCTCGGTCATCAGCGGCATGTCGCCGATAAATATGTCTTGCTTGATCGGCTCGGGCACTTCCGGCCCGATGAGCAAGACCGAGACGTAGAGCGGCGCGGCAAACGTGATGTCGCGCTCGAGGCATTCCTCGATGCCGTACTTGGGCGTTTCGAACCAGTACTTCAGGCCCCATTCGCGGGCCTCCGGGCTGTTGCCCGGAAAGTACAGGCGCATCCCCTTGTTGAACGACTCGATGGGGGAGATCTCGTCGAACAGTTCCGCCAGCCCTTCCTTCTTGAACCAAGCGAAGGAATCGAGTTGGACTTCGATCAAGTTAGGCAGCGGGTACAGATCCGGGATGCGGGCGTAGGATTTCCGGCCCAATTGCGGCATAGGACACTCCTAGACTTCGGGCGCAGGAAAACGCTTCTCCCCTGGCGCTAGGGGAGAGACGAATAGTGGCCGATTGGGTGGACGCATGGTTAATCCAGACGTAGGCGAATGGTTATTATAGCGCCCACGTATGCGGGAGTCAAGTGCCACCGGCAGGGTCAAATGACAAAGGGCAGGGAATGCGGGCGAATCTGCTCCCGCGCAGCCTTTCGCACCCACCCAACGCCTCTCGGGGTGACCCATCGCCATCTTGCCCGGCATGAAAAGCCACCTGCCCATTCCTCATCGGAATGACAGGTGGCGAATGAGATCTCCCCGCTGTGCCGTGTGCTGCTTTGTTTTGAACCTGCTTTCGCAGGTGGGAACCTGCCCGCGAGGTCAGCCTTGGCGAGTGCCTATCGCTTTCCACGCGTGAGCAAGGTTCCCTCTCAGAGCGTGTTGGCTCAAAACGCGATGCTGCATCACCAACACAGCAGGGTTGCCCGCCTTATACCACAAGAGCGCCCCACCCGCAACTCACTGCGGGGCCACCACGCGGAGGCCCAGCTCCTGCAACTGCTGCGGGTCGGCCGCGGAGGGGGCACCCGCCATCACGTCCGTCGCCTGTTGATTCTTTGGGAAGGCGATGACCTCGCGGATGTTCTCTTCCCCGGCCAGCACCATGCACAGGCGGTCGATCCCTGGAGCGATGCCGCCGTGCGGCGGCGTGCCGTACTCGAAGGCTTCGAGCATATGCCCGAACCGTTCGCGCGCCACCTGGGGGTCGAGCCCGATCAGCTGGAACACTTTTTCCTGCAGCGCACGGTCGTGAATGCGGATCGATCCGCCGCCGACCTCATAGTTGTTGAGCACCAGGTCGTATTGCTGCCCGCGCGCCCGGCCGGGCGCGGTGTCGAGTAATGGAATATCCTCGAGCACGGGCGAAGTGAACAGGTGGTGACTCGGATCCCAGCGCTTCTCGGCGTCGCTCCACACCACGAAGGGGAAGTCGATCACCCAGCAGAATGCGAGCAGGTTGGGGTCGCACAGGCCCAGGCGCTCGCCCAAATGCACACGCAAGCGTCCCAAGGATTCGAAGACGACCGAGGCTTTGTCCGCGACGAAGAGCAGCAGGTCTCCCGGCTGAGTCTCCAGCCTGGCCTCCATCGCCTGCAGCCGATCGGGGGCGAGGAATTTGGCGAAGGACGAGCGCACCTCGCCGCTTGAGGTGCGCGCCAGGTAGGCCAGGCCTTTGGCGCCGTAGGGGCGGATGAACTCGAGCAGCTCGTCGATCTGCTTGCGGCTCCATCCGGCCTGTCCCTTGACGTTCAGTCCGCGCACGTGCCCGCCGTTGGCCACCGCCTCCTCGAAGACTTTGAACCCGCTGCCGGGGACTAGGTCGCTGACCTCCTTAAGCTCCATGCCGAAGCGCAGGTCGGGGTTGTCTTTGCCGAAGCGCGCCATCGCTTCGGCGTAGGTGAGACGCGGCCAGGGGCTCGTCAGCAGCCGCTTGGCGGGGGTGACCTCCGCGACCAGACGGGTAAGAAGGTCTTCCGTCAGGCCCATCACGTCCTCGCGCTCGACAAATGACATCTCTATATCCAATTGCGTGAATTCGGGCTGCCGGTCGCCGCGCTGGTCTTCGTCACGGAAGCAGCGCGCAATCTGGAAGTATCGTTCGACGCCGGCCACCATGAGCAACTGCTTAAGCTGCTGCGGGCTCTGCGGCAGCGCGTAGAACTTGCCGGGATGGACGCGCGAGGGCACAAGGTAGTCGCGCGCGCCCTCCGGCGTCGTCTTGAACAGGATAGGCGTTTCGACCTCAATGAACCCGTGGGCATCCATGTAGTCACGAATGAATTTGACCACGCGGTGGCGCAGCATGAGGTTGCGCGCCATGTGCTCGGTGCGCAGGTCGAGGTAGCGATACTTGAGGCGCACACTTTCTTCCACCGGTTTATCGTCGTTGAGCACGAAAGGCGGCGTGCGCGCAGGGTTAAGGATGCGGACGTCGTGCGCTTCGATCTCGATCTCGCCGGTGGCCAGCCCAGGGTTCTCCATGCCCGCCGGCCGGCGGCGCACCACCCCGCGCACCTGCAAGACAAACTCGTTGCGCACATCGACGGCCGCCGCATGGGCCTCGGGCTCCACATCCGGGTGAGCCGTGATTTGCACGATCCCCCAGCGATCGCGCAGATCGAGGAAGATCACTCCGCCATGGTCCCGCCGGCGATGAACCCAACCGGCGAGGGTGACCTCGCTACCTTGATGAGTGGCACGCAGCTCGCCACAAGTATGTGTCTTGTACATTCGGCCTCTCTTCGACCATCGGCGCGCCAGATCACGCCAGCGGACGCACGGTGCATGACCGCTCAAACCGATTGCCGCGGCCCGCTCACGCGTTGGCCGGTTGCCAATTCGCAGGCTGCGCGGCTCGTACTCGAGGCAGACGAGCACGCGATGCTGATTGCCGCGCAGCCTGCTCGTCTCCCGCCGTCCGCCGTGTTCTCCGACCGATGTGTGGTGGGCGATTATAACAAAGGCACGATGGCCCATCATCGCGCTGCAAGACTACCCGGCCGGGTTGCGGCAGGCATGGATCAGATCCGCCAACAGGCCATACGCGGTGGTCTGGGGTCCCGGGTTGTGCTCGATGAGGGTCAGCCCCTCCAGCATGTCGGTCTCGAAGTGAATGACCGACGAGGTCCCGGAGACCGTTGCCAAGGGGTCACCCCACGGGAGGCTCTCCGGCCCTACGGAAGCCTCCAGGCCGCCGCTGGCTGCGCGCCGCGCTTGACACACAAGTTTGATCGGGCGCCCGGCGCCGCGCGCCTCACGCGCCATGGCGGGGGTGATGCCCCGAATGCCCTCGCGTCTGACCTGCGAAGGCAGGATCGGCGAGCCCATGAGGACCGTAGCGAGCGCAGCGACCTTGACCGCTGCATCCCACCCGTCCACGTCGGCCGAGGGGTCGGTCTCGGCAATCCCCAGCGCCTGCGCTGCACGTACCGCTTCCTCGAAATCCTTGCCCGCCTCGAGTTCGCCGAGGATGAAGTTGGTGGTTGAATTAAGCACGCCGCGAAATCCGAGCAGGCGCGCCACCGGTAGCGTCTCGCGGAAGAGCGAGAAAACCGGCGCACCATCGAGCACGGTCGACTCAAAAAGGAAATGGAGGTGGTTCTGCGCAGCGAGGTCGCGCAGCGTCTTGTACCCATAGACCAGCGGCCCCTTATTGGCCGTGACCACGTGGACTCCGGCTTCGAGCGCCGTAAGCACATGCGTCAGTGCCGGCTCACCGGTGCGAGGGTTGAGCGGCGTCACCTCGACCATAACCTGGGCCTGGGCCAGGCGTAAGTTCTGATCCAATTGCGCGAGCGGTTTGGTCCGCCCGAATTCATCGAGGCGCCCACCGGCCTCCACGCCGCGCACCAGGTCTTCGACCGGCAAGCCCTCCGCGGCAATCGCCAGCCCATGGGCACGTGTGAGCACGGCGGTCAGACGGAATTCCAGCCCATACTGCTGACGCAGGTCCGCTTCTTTGGCCAGCAGCAAGCGCGCCAACGCGCGCCCGACGTTGCCAAACCCGATCAGGACGAGATTGATGGGAGGCATAAGCTACTCCTCGTCGAACCCCTGCAACCCCCATGGATCGTGCCGACCGCCGGATTGCGCGGGAAGCAACATCGGCGTTACACTCGAAAGGTGGTCGAGATGGGCCGAGAGGAAGGTGCATGATGGATGCAGACATCGTGTGCGTTGCCGAAGTCTACGGTGTTCTCGAGGGCGAATGGTGCCGCTCCCGGCTCGAGGCCAATGGCATACCGGTCATGCTCAGTTCGGAGGCCGCCGGCAGCGTCTACAGGGTTAGTCTGGGTGCCTTGGGCCGCGTGCAAGTATTCGTCCCGGCCCGCTTCGCTGAGCAGGCACGCGAGATCTTGGCCGCCAAGGGTGATGACCAAGAGGCGGCTTCGAGCGCGCCCGATCCCTGCTAAGGAAACGATTCGTCCAGCCACTGCTGCGGGTCGACTTGCACGCCCCCCACCCAGATTTCCCAGTGCAGGTGCGGACCGGTCACCCGGCCGCTGCGCCCGATCGTTCCGATCCCTTCCACCGCCGCAATCGTCTGCCCCGTCTGAACGCTCACCGAATCCTGGTGGCAGACTCGCGAGAAGACGCCCCACCCGTGGTCGATCACCGTCGCCATGCCGCACACATCTTGCGGACCGATGAACACGATGCGCCCGCCGGCCGGCGCGAAGATCTCGTGGCAGACCCGTCCGGCGAAATCCATACCGCCATGGTAGGTGGCATACGTGCCATTGAAGAGCCGGCGCCGACCGAACGACGAGGTGACTCCCGTATCCACCGGCACGCGAAACGGCGAACTCCACGCCCGTTCCGGGGTGAAGACGGCCACCATGGCGCGCATCGTTTCCAGTTCCCGCTGATTGACCACCGGGTCAAGCGTTTCCGGATTCACCGCCAGCGGCGGGTCGTTGGGGTAGTCACCGGAGGCGACGGCCACATCCTGGCTGAAGTCCCGCGTTGTCCCATCCTCGAACTGCAAGCGGAGCATGAAGGGATAGACGCCCGGTTCGATCATGGCGGGCAATCCCTGCAGCGCCACCCAGGCGTTGTCGCTCTCACTGAAGTTCAACGCGTTGGATGCGAGCTCGCCTTGCACGCGGGCCGCGGCCGACGATTCCACTTGCACCTCGGCGGTCCGGCCTTGCGTGAGCGGCAACGTCCGGAAGCGAACATCGGTGATGGGAGCCGGCCAGGCGCGCAACGGTTGATCGCCCTCGGCAACATACAGCGTGCGGCCCGTGAATTGGTCGGCAAACGATTGCAGACCGTTGACCTGCGCCAGCGCCCATGGGTTGAGCCCGCCTTTCGCAGCGGTGAGGAGCAGCGGTTCACCGCTCGCCAGTGGCGCGAGCCGCCCGCGCTCGAAGCGCACGTCGCTCACCTGCGACGCAGGGGTTGCCTCCTCCGGCTGCACCACCACAAGCTCTTGGCCAGCATAGAGACGCTCGGGGTTGGCGGTGTGGTTGAGGCGCAGCACGGCTTCCGGCGATAGTCCAAAGCGCAAGGAAAGCGTCGTCAGGTTCTCGCCGAATTCGACCGAATGCGTCGTGAGCACGCCGCGGATCCCCTCCAGGCCCGGGATCATGATGCGATCCCCAGGTTGGAGGACGTGCGCGAGATCGAATCCGTTGACCGCCATCAGCTCGTCGAGCCGGGTGCCGAAGCGGGCGGCGATGGCGGTCAGGTTGTCGCCCGGTTGGACAATGTAAATCGGCCCCTGCACCTGGGCAGAGGCCGGCCGAGCCACCACAAACACGAGGGCGAGCAGGGCGCTAGCGTGCAGCGCCCGCGGCATCCAGCGCAAGGCGGTCTCCCACGGCGGCGGAATCGATTCGCGCCTGAGCCACTTCGAGCACGTAGCGAGCCGGGCGCTGCGGGGCATAGAAGAGGCGCCACGGCTTGGCCAGGCAGCGCGAGACAACAACACCGTCCTCATCGAGCCAGAAGACGGCTAACGGGAAGAAAACGAACAGCATGTGGATGGCCGAATCGATGCGCGAGGTCGTGCTCATCACCAGCAGAGCCCCCTGCTCACTGCCCAGACGGCGACGCATCATCAGCCCCCTGAGCCGCGATCCGAAGCTGCGGCAGACGCGCACGTGCCCTGCCAGGGGTGCGCCGCGCGTGCGATTGACAATGGCGCATGCGCCCTGATGTCCGCTGGAAAACGCGGGTTCGCTGAGATCAGGCATGGTAGCCCATCAACCGGAGGAGGCGGCGCGCCGCCGCGCCAAAATGCGCTCGACGCTGTCGGTGAGCTGTTTGGGCGTAAAGGGTTTGGTGAGATAGTCATCAACGTGGGCCACGTGCAACCCCAGAACCCGGTCGATATCTTGGGCGCGTGCCGTCACCACGATCACCGGCACGGGCGCCAACAGCGGGTCCTCTTTCAACCGCCGGTAGACTTCCCAGCCGTCCAGATCCGGCATCATCAAATCCAGCAGGTTGAGATCGGGGCGCTGGACCTGGACCAGGGTCAACCCCTCCTGGCCGCCCGCCGCACCGATGACTTGATAGCCCTTGCGGCCGAGGATCGTCCGCACCAGCTCGATGATTTGCGGGTCGTCTTCGATACAGACAATCCGGACGGCAGGCATT
>JAPLGX010000321.1 GCA_026389925.1 Chloroflexota bacterium | reverse complement strand
TATCCAGATACTGAAGCACATAAACGCCCCAGAGCGTGTCCTGAGGGTCGCTCCACGGAATTATGCGCCCCTCAAAACTGGCTCCCTGAGTCATGTGGCTCCACTGCCTGTACGCATACCCGGGCGGCCGAGGCAGGAACTCTGAGTCCATGATGCTCTGTTTGACCCAGTACCCACTGTTTGGGTCATAGTAGTCAGCCATGTATCTTTCGGTGTACGTGAACCACGTCCACTGTTCTACGGGGTATCCAGGAATCGCATTCACGTTCTGGATGATCGCGTAGGTCTCAAAGAGCTTGAGAGGCCAAGCGGAATCGTATTCATCAGGATCAAGGGTGAACGAGAAGTGACCTGCTTCTGACGACCAGAACGGACGAGAACTGAGCAGACCTTGCGGGCTGAAGTAGTGCCGAAGCGTGTCCACCACCCAAGATTCCTGCTCCTCGACGCTGCGATATGGATGATACGATGCGATCTGAAAGAAATCTCCGGCACCGTGGTCCTTGAGCCCCTGGATCCACTCGCCGGGCATGTAGTGCTCCCCATAGGTGTGCTCTGGGTCCTGTGCCGGCATGCTTATGATGTAGCAGGCCGTCCTGGGAAGCGACTCCTCCGGCGCACCATTGTCACGCGCGGCCTCCTTGATGGCCGAGTCCATCACCACAACGGACCGGGAGTAGACCCACAGAAAGCTCCGCTTCCTCCCTTCGTGGTCGCCATACAACGCCACGTACTTGTCAATGGTGTCCTTGTATTGCTGGAAATTGAGGTACGAGGATTGCCACCAGCCGTTCCAGTCGTTCCGGCCAAGCGCGCCCTGGTCTGGTTCAGACCCTGACTCGTAGATCGTGATGGGCACATAGGGTGAGTGCGACTGCCAAAACACCCCGTGCGGTCCATACCTCTTGGCAAACTCGTACATGTATCGGCCGACTGGGTTGCTATCGTTGATCTGGCCGTTGATCTTGACGGGCTCGAACAGCCTGCGGGCGATGGCCCGACCGCTGCTGGACGAAGACGACCAAGGACCGGGCCCCACTTGCACGGGCATGCTGATGCCTGCGTGAGCAAAGAGCCCGACCAGCGAGTCCATCAAGTGTCCTTCGGATTGCCCTGCGCGTTGGGCCAAGCGACCACGGACTGAACCGAGAACTCGTTTCCGACCCGGGCCTTTCCGTATAGCCTCATGCAGAGGTCATCGCCGCTCTGCGGAGGCGGCTGGCCGTCGCCTGAACTGCCGCCGGAACCCAGGACCATGTGACCGTATCGGTACTTGTTTCCGACGTCCTTGTACCACTGTAGGAAATCCCCCGGCCGGTAGACCTTCAGCAGGTACTCCTTCCCGCGTACGAACCCGCCGCCTTGGACGGTCGTCAGCGGGAATCGAAGCCAGGCGTGTGATCTGGTCTGGGCTGCTATGCCGTAGGCAATCGGCGCCAGGTCAGACTCGATGTCGAAGACTACTACCTTGACAAGGGCGTGGCTGCTGCCAGTGTCACCGAGAAACACTTCGCAGTAGCAGACGGAGTCGAAGTTCGCTGTGAACGTCTGGCCAACGTAGCCTCCGTCTGGAATCCAGCCGCTCCAGGCTGCCTGAGTCGGCAGGACTTCCACCGATTGCAGGTATCCGAACGCTGACAATGCCGTCAAGAAGACGGCCAGACAGATTCTGCTTCTCATACGAATCCTCCCATAGAGTTCTACTGTTCTCAACCGACACACCGTCTAACCCACCTACGCCCTCAACGCGTGGACCCCTGCAGCCACCGACCGGAGGTCGGGCCTCAGGATAGTCCATCCGTGCCCCTCTGAAGCAGACAGCGGGACAGGCACACGGCGGCCTGTCACGGTGTACGCATCGCACATCACCTCCTCTCGTAGAGTTTCGGAACCTCCACCGTCAAGCGGTCACGGACGGCGATGGTGCGGCCGGAAGCAAGTCCGCGGAAAGAGATCTGCTCTGCGTTGATGTACCTCCTCGGCTTGAACTGCCCACGGACCCGAGGTAGAATGGATAGGGCAGCAATGGAGCCTCGTCTCCATTAACCTGACTTTCTCGCAGAACGGCAGGGGCTGCCCCTTTTACGTTTATCTGGAACTGGGATCTGCAGTTCAGGTCATGGCATGCTTCTTTCCTGTCACAATTGAACTACCTGCATCACTTCACCAGCACGATCCTGGCTGCAGCGGCTCGAAGTGACGTCTGCACAAGATAGGCTTCCGGCGACCGCCGACCACCGCCCATCGGCAAGCGGATCGCCGTCGCAGGCGATGTTCCGCGGTGAGTTGTACGCAATACGTTGAGGATGCGCCAGCCCTCCGAGCGGGTCTGGCGGCGAGACTGTCGTCTCGAGGTGCTGAGACGAGCCCGTGGACACGAGCACCATCCCCAGCGCCGGCGCGCACAGGAATAGCCTCAGGCTCACGGCCCTCTTGTCTGGAGTGAAGTAGCTACCAAACGAACCGGCTACAAGGCCAACTCTCATGCACCGCCTCTCGACTTGGACCGAGGTTGTGCGAATTGGCGCCGATCACACCTGCATGGCGGGTCCCCTATTTCGCCATGTACGGCGTCGACATTGACATTATGACGCTAGACCGACTGATGTCAATCAGAATAGTAGCATTGCACTCGCCTTGCGTCACATTGATACTACGACACTTACATCATTGCGCCCCCAATCCCCGTAACCCTGTCATCCAAGGGGGGGGTCTCCGGAATCCTGCCTTGACGCAACTCGTGCTGAAACCCGAAGCGACTCA
>JAPLGX010000282.1 GCA_026389925.1 Chloroflexota bacterium | reverse complement strand
ATGGGGTTGTCGAATTCCGTGAGCTCGCACTTCTTGATCACGCCGCGCCGGGTCACCATCACGATGTAGGAGCCGTGCACGAACTCGCGCACCGGCAGGACAGCGCGAATGGCCTCGTCCGCCTGGAGGTTGATGAGGTTCGAGATGTGCTTGCCGCGGCCCGTCGTCCCGGCGTCGGGAATCTCGTAGACCTTCAGCCAGTAGACGCGGCCCTTACTGGTGAAGATCAGCAGGTAGCTGTGCGTGGAGGCGCAGATCAAGTGCGCGACGAAGTCCTCCGTGCGGGTGCCCATCCCGATGCGGCCTTTGCCGCCGCGGGCCTGCCGCCGGTAGCTGTCCACCGCGGTGCGTTTCAGATAGCCGCCGTGCGTAACCGTGACCGCCACGTCCTCGACCGCCACCAGATCCTCCAGCCGGATCTCGCCCGGGTCGGCGACGATCTGCGTGCGCCGCGCCTCCCCGTACTCCTTCTGGACCTCCCGAAGCTCTCGGATTATGAGGTTGCGCAGCAGCTTCTCCGAGCCCAGGATTTCGAGGTAGTCAGCGATGCGCTTCTCGATCTCGGCCAGCTCGTCGAGGACCTTCTGCCGTTCCATCCCGGTGAGGCGCTTGCTCCCGCTCGCGGGCCTTCCGCAACTCGTACTCGGTGCGGCGGCGAACCACCTCGACGCGGTGGTCGATGAAACGCTTAAGCGTGTCGATCAGGCCCAGCTCGCGCGGCTGCCCGGCGACGATCGACAGCATGATGATCCCGAAGCCCACCTGCAACTGGGTGTGCTTGTAGAGATTGTTGAGCACCACTTCGGCCTGCTCGCCGCGCTTGAGCTCGAAGACCATGCGCATGCCTTCCCGGTCGCTCTCATCGCGGATTTCGGCGACGCCTTCGATCTTCCTTTCGTTGACCAGCGCGGCGGCGTGCTCGATCAGGCGCGCCTTGTTGACTTGGTAGGGGATCTCGGTGACTCTGATGGCGTCGCGGTCCTTGCCGAGGTGCTCGATGGCCGCGCGGGCACGCAGCTTCAGTTGGCCGCGCCCGCGGGTGTAAGCCTCGATGATCCCCTCCCGGCCCAGAATGAAGCCGGCCGTGGGGAAGTCGGGGCCGGGCAGCAGGTACATCAGCTTCTCAAGTGAGGTATTGGGGTTCTGAATCAGCGCGATGGTGGCCTCGACGACCTCGCTCAAGTTGTGGGGCGGAATGTTGGTGGCCATGCCCACGGCGATACCGGAGGAGCCGTTGATCAGCAGGTTGGGCACGCGGGTGGGCAGGACCTCGGGTTCCTGCTCGCTGTCGTCGTAGTTGGACCGGAAATCGACGGTTTCCTTGTCGATGTCCGCCAGCAGGGTCGAGGCGATGCGCGCCAGGCGCGCCTCGGTGTAACGCATGGCCGCGGGCGGGTCGCCATCCACCGAGCCGAAGTTGCCCTGCCCGTCGATGAGCGGGTAGCGCATCGAGAAGTGCTGCGCCATGCGGACCAGGGCGTCGTAGAGGGCGGTGTCGCCGTGTGGGTGGTACTTGCCCAGGACTTCGCCGACGATCTTGGCGCACTTGCGAGTGGGCCGATTGAAGGTGAGGCCCATCTCGTGCATGCCGAACAGGATGCGGCGATGCACCGGCTTGAGCCCGTCGCGCACATCGGGCAAGGCGCGGCCGATGATTACGCTCATGGCGTAATCCAGGTACGAGCGCCGCATCTCGTCTTCGATGTTGATGGGGATGACGTTCTTGCCGGGTGGGGGCCCGCCCAAAGGTAGTTGGGCGCCAGCGGGGGGTGTAGTAGGGGTTTCCGGGTGCTCTTCGTTGGCCACGCTGGCTCCTGGTTGGGGACCCCGACTATTCGCTTTTTATTCGCTATTCAAGCGCCTTAAATCGAGGTCTCTTAATTCTAACATAAGACGTTGCCGCAG